>JAKBGP010000186.1 GCA_021833045.1 Thermoplasmata archaeon | reverse complement strand
ATATTATTTTCGAAAACTGAATATCCAGATAGAATTTGGCAAAATTTTCCATCTCACAACATTGTTTTTCCTTAATGATTGATACCATCTTGCAGAACGTTTCTTAATATCCCGATAATTATTCCCCGCTAAATGACGAATGCATCTATTTTTTACAGAAATCTGTCAGAATAGGTATGGTTGATCCTTGTTTTATTCTTTTTTCTGTTTTTCCGTAGTTCACTCTATCTTACCTCGTTTTTTTCAATGTGATAAAGGTAAGCATGTAGCATCCAATGTATTGAGGCTTAAGATATGGGTTGAGTTGAACGAAATCTAAGACTGTTATAAAGCCATATATCCAAAATCCCCCTCTCTAAACAAAGTTTTTATTTATCAGAGAATTATCGAATTTATGAATGCTCGAGTTATGTCTAATAAAGGTGCTCAAACTCAAATAGTGGTTGAAACACAAGGGTTGGTTTTTACACCTGATAATTTAATGAGCGTTTTAAAAAGCAATGAATTTCAGATTGTACAAGGAAGTGTTTCTAACCCATTGAATCCAGCTATCCCGATGCAAAATACTCAGATTTATTCTAAGGACTCCTTAATGATATTTTTACTCCAATCTCAACCTCTCAACAGTTTGATTTTCACTATGATGAATTCGTTTAACTTAAGTGAAGAAAAGATCGGAGAAAAATCAGGTTTAGATATGATAAAGAGCATTATGGAATCTCTCAGTCTGGTTGACGAGACCATAAGCGCAATCACTTTTAATTTTACGACAAGATTTGTAGCAACAAAAAAACCAGTGGAACAAATGACCAAACTTTTAAGTAAAGAATTTACGAGTAAAATTAAGAAAATTCCTTCAGTGTCGTCCTTAAAAATGTTATCCATAAGGTTGGGAGATGTATTTCCAATAGAGAAAGAAGGTACTAACATCATATTTGAGCCTTTCTTATCAAATCCAGAGAAAATGTTCTGGATTCAATTTACAAAAAAGGTTATGAACAGGGATTCATTGTTTGAATTAATAGAGGAATTTCCAATAATTCTCGAGGACCTCATAAATGGAGTTGATTCAAGTGATTAATTCGTCAGTTTTTCTTAATCGAAACTCTTTTACGTCAATAGAGGAAATGGCTGAAAAAGATGCTGAGGGGATGACGAAGATTGTGAACATGGTACGATATACGATGACACAAGGTGGTCCTTCACAAGCTGTACATATATCTTTTAGTCTCTACTCTAACAATGAAGAGAAACTCAATGAAAAAAAAATAGAGGACTTGGGGGAAAAAATAGAATTCAGCAATAGGGTAGAAGTGACAGCTTTTTTACTTAAAAACGATTTTCTAATACATATAATCAATGAGGCTGTGGAAAAAATCCGAGAGATTTTCAAAACTGAAAAGTTGAAACTTGTTGTCGAGACCGACCCAGAAATGCCAATTGATTCTAAGGTCTTATCTCTAAAAATATTTACAGAACTTGACCCGATTAGAGCTATCAATTCACTTGATAAGTTAAATAAAGAATGGTGGCTTGAAATTAAACCGATGACCAAACAAAAACTTATCATAGAGGAAGAGTACGTGTGACGTTCGATTGGGTGGATTACTTAACCTTGGCGAAAACACTCAAGACAAATGCCAAAAACCAGAATTCTCTGAGAGAGGCAATGCTAAGGAGTGCCATAAGCAGAGCGTATTATTCTGCATTTAATATCGCCAAGAATTATTTGATTTCCCTAGGTATTAGATTCGATGGAAGCGCTGAAGAGCACAGAATTATTCAAAAAAAATTTGAAGATTTGTCTCAGCGTGAACGTGATGGTACAAAGAGACTAAACTTGGCTGAAATTTCCAATGCACTTTCAGTGCTTCGCTCATTCAGAAACAAAGCAGATTATGAAACGGTGGTATCAGGCATAGATAAGAAAGGAGAAGCTGCGGTAATCAGGGCAGAAAAGGTATATGACTTAATCAGATCACTGTGAGGTTAATGTCCTTATTACCTTCATTGTTCAAAAGGTATGGTCGCAGTGTCTTTTAATTATTGTCCTCCGAAATGTTGGAGGAGAGCACAACACAAGAATTTACCCAAATTTCTGTAATTCAGAACTGAGCTAGGTGACACTGTATGGATGTTGGAGTGGACCCAACCCGAAGGATGCATAGTAATTGACGAATACGTAAAGAAGGAGTTGATGACAGTCGTTGTGAATTTCGGTCTTGACGTTTCCAATTTTTCAAGTTAAGCATCGCCAACAATTCCAGAAATGAAAAACTGAATAACTTCTTCGAAACAGTCAAAATAATATTTGTAAAAACCCGCTTCATTAACTCTGATGTGAACCCATTTTTCTCCTGTAACTCTTTACGCGTCTTCGCACCAGTTCTTGGCTCTCCTATCCTTGAATGTTGCGTCCACGTCCACTTCCCCCTTAGTTTCTACAATCACATGCTTATCTTTCATCTCCACAATAAAGTCAGGATAATAATATCTCAGATTTCCTTTTGAATCTCTATGATGAGGTATCCACAAAGACATTCAATTAAGAGATCAATAATATTTCTTTCAGTATTTGCATGCTCCCACCCTAGAATTTCCATCCTTCTATCCTGAACATTTCTATAATATTGATTGAATCTATACTGTATTTCTGGCAGACGAAAGGGATTCTAATCTTTTCACCACGAAGTTTTTCTTCAGTAACCACTATCTTCTTTATCTGGAACAGTGTTTGTTGGGAATCTGTTGTCATTTCTATGGCTAATGCAATAACCCATGGGTCTGCATCATATTCCCTGTCTTCCCTCACCATTGATGGAAAGGATTTTAATATGCCCTTCAGGTGTTCTATCTGTTTCTTTGTGGGATCGCGAAAAAAGGCAGGTTGTGTTTTGGCCCATTTTGAAAGTTGATCGTCTTTTTCTGTTATTTCGTGAAGCACTTCGACAGGAGCAACCAGAAGCCCTTCACTGATCAAGGATTCCATGTTTTTCCACACACTGGGAAATATATCAATTGGATTGTGCCGATTAAGCTCAATCAGCGAAGATGAATCCATGATATAGTTGTTTGCGGTCATTTTCTCGCTTTCTCTAGAACCCTATCGAAGTTCTTTGATTTGATTGACAGATAGCTCAGAGCATCCCCGTATGTTATGAATTCTTTATCGAAATTATTGGCTACAAGAGATACAAACTTATTGCCCATCTCCGAGAGGCATCTCTGATCCGATGTTACTCTTATCATCTTCTTTTTTTCTTCAGTCTTTTTCCCAGCCCCCTCGCGCACATATCTTGACATGACCTCCTCGAATTCCTGATTTGAGATATAATCGAGCTCCAACATCTTGATCAAAAGCGTGGCCTTGCTGACCTTATATTTTCTGGACAGAGAGTTTAGAATGTCTGTCTCGGTTAATCTGTCATGATATCTTATGAATAACGCTCTAGCAGATTCCTCAGGCAACAGAAATGATGATGAAAATGCATTACACCATCTTTCCACATTATTCCTATTTTTAAGCGATTCGTCAGGGATATCTATTACTGTTTCGCCAAGAAGAATGTGCCCAAATTCATGCATCAGGGTAAACAGTCTAGCCTCTATGGTGTCTTTTGAATTTATCACGGCAATGGATGGAAGATCATCCGCTAATGCAAATCCTCTTGCATCTTCAACTGGCATGGAAAACTGGAAAACGAGAACGTTTGAATCTTCAAGAACATCTCTCAGGTAACTGAACAATCTGTATGCGTCTTTGATTTTTCTCTGTGTTTCTAAGTTAAGATCGAATAATTTCCTATATTCCGCAGCAATGAGTTCTGGGTTATCGGTTAACACAACTTTTCTGACCTTGGGTGCAGTTTCATATCTAATGTTCAGGGATAGCTCTCTGCTTATACCCTGGAGACTTCTGGACTTTCTTATTGCTAAAATTGTTTTTTTATCAAATATGTCTGTCCGGCCAGGTAGGAACCTATAATCATTGGGTAAAGGCTTTTCTTCTTTTGGTTTGGATAGGAAGAATGATGCCAGAGGTCTTTTGTATAATTTTGATAACTCCTTTAATTGTACCAATGTAGGTGATTTTTTCCCTGTTTCAAATTCCAATATTGTATCAGAAGTGGTTCTCAGTCTTTTGCTCACTTCCCCTATACTTGACCCCGAACTTTCCCTGAGCCATGTGAGAACCTCAGGAATTACTTCAACCGATATTTTTCTAGCCATTTAACCACCAGTGACTAACCCACTTTAACAAACTTCTAAGCCATATAGCCTTTTCCTAAGCTTTCCAGATACAATAGAACCATCTGATAATAATATTTGTGGCCCCTTTGTATAATATATGCCTTTTTTCTTCTTTATCAGCTAGATAAAGCAAAGGTTCTGCATGTAGTTTACACACTAATAGAACTTTAACTTGCCCACTCGTCTGAGCAATAAATGACCAGATGCTGAAACTTCGGAATTCGCCCTGTTGATTTCCTGATTCTTGACCAATGCTACAAGTATCAACAGGCCCCGATCTCAAATATTCTCCAGCATTTCGTCTTCCTCTCCTTATGTGTAGTTTATTTTGAAGATCTGTGAATTTTTAATGTTGCTTGTTTCCACAACTCTTGCACTGAGCTTTGTAGCCTTGGCGGATTGAAAATTCTTTGTGCCCATCTCCCGCAGCAGCATTAATTCTTCAATGGAAGAGGCAGGGAAAATTCCTATAAAATTTAGGATAATTTAGATGTCAAATATCGAGAGGGCCAATGTTTAACAATTTTAAAATAGGTTCGAAATCATGTGCCCTCATGGTAGAGACCGGGCAGAACCGTGAATCCAGCA
>JAKBGP010000007.1 GCA_021833045.1 Thermoplasmata archaeon | reverse complement strand
AAACTTCTAATTTTTAATAGCATGCCGTGAGCCGGGATTGAACCAGCGACCTCCAGATCTTCAGTCTGGCGCTCTCCCAACTGAGCTATCACGGCTGTAGTACGGGAATACTGTCACTTTATTTAAATCTTTAAGGGATTTTATGGAATTCAAAAGCAAGTTGAAAGCCAAATCATTTATTCTTATTAGTATTTACTCAAACATGATCCCGGGAAAAATGAATTCAAGGGAAGTAAAAAGAATGATGCAGCAGATGGGAATCAAGCAGGTTGAATATCCCGATGTTAAGAGGGTAGTCATGGAAGCTGGAGAAAAAAACTATATCATAGAAAATCCACAGGTAGTAGCAATAGAGGCTCAGGGGCAAAAATCCTTTCAGATCACTGGAACACTAAAAGAAGTAATTGGTAAGAAAAAGGAAGTAGCAAAGGAAGGAACAGAATTTCCTGAAGACGATATAAAACTTGTAATGGAACAGGCCTCAGTTTCAAGGGAAAAAGCAATAGATGCCTTGAAGAAAGCAGAAGGACAGCCGGCGGACGCCATAATGAATCTAATGTCCAATTGATATGGACTACAATGAACTTTTAAAAAAATACAAACTTTCAGGCAATGAAAGGGAGCATAGGAAAAATCTAATAGATAGCTTAATTAGAAAAATAAGTGTGGTAATAAACGATATGAGTCTTAACGCCTCTCCCGTACTCGTTGGATCATCCGCAAGGGGTACATCACTTAAGAAAAGTGATATTGACATATTCATACAGTTCTCAAGTGAATATGATAAAAAGCAGCTAGAAAGTTACGGTCTTGATATTGGATTTAAGGTAATAGGTGATGGAGTGGCAAAATATGCTGAGCATCCATATGTATCAGGGTTCGTGGATAACATAAAAGTAGATATAGTGCCGTGCTACAGGATGAAAATCGGTGAAAGAACGAGGTCATCGGTTGATAGAACTCCACTTCATACAGAATTCTTAAACTCCGTCATGAATGACGAAGAACGGGATCAGGCAATCATTTTAAAACTATTTCTCAAAAGGATTGGTGTATATGGTTCTGAACTAAGAACAGAAGGATTTTCGGGATATGTTTCAGAATTATGTATCTACTATCATAAGACGTTTGAAAACTTTCTCCGGTTTGTAAGAGAATCAAGAGGTCAACTGGTAATCGGTCCTAAATTATCAGAATTTGATTCACCTGTAATACTTATGGATCCAGTTGATAGTAAGAGGAATGCGGCATCGGCAGTGAGTAAGAAATCACTTTCTATTCTTAGAATTGCCTCTTCACTTTATCTGGAAAACCCTGAGCCAGATTTCATAGATCTAGAAAATGTCAGCAATATAGAAAGAGAAATTCCGGATAGAAAAACATATCTTCTTTTACTGGAATTAAAAAGGCCAGACTTAATTGATGATATTCTCTATCCACAAATAGAGCTAATGAAGAGAAACCTCGCAAGTTTTGCTCAGCGAGAGGATTTTACATTGATGAATACATTTAGTTCAGCTAACGAAAAGACAATACAGGTACTTCTAGAACTTCAGACGGGTTCATTGCCAGGAGTAAAAATTCACGTGGGACCTCCTGCAGATAATCCTAATGCAGTGAAATTTTATGAGAAATACAAAAGCGACCCGTTGGTTTTAAGAGGGCCGTATGTGAAAAATAATAGGATATATGTGGAGTTGAAAAGGGATGAAACTGACTTCAAGATCATTCTCAAAAGTCAGCTAAAAAACATAAACTTTGGTCACAACCTCAATTTTCTGAAAGAAAAAATCAGGATTTATACGTCCAGGGAGAAGGTCTTATCATCTATGGTCTACCATGATTTTATCTCAGTTCAGGAGCCGCCTGATCTATCCTCCAGAAAAAATCTCGAGAAAAAGTAGATCCTGATCCGGAGATACAATAACATCTCTGGTTACCGGTGTCCCGTTGAGGAGATACACAAATCTTTCATCTGAGATGCCAAGCCTCTCCATTACCTCTCCAACGGAACAGGACTGTTCCAGTTTCTCCGATCTGCTTTGTCTACCAACAATTCTTATCATATCAACCTCGATAGCCCCGGGCAGATTCGAACTGCCGTCATCGGATCCAAAGTCCGGTATGCTTGGCCACTACACCACGGAGCTAAGCTATCTTAAAAATAATAAAAAAATTATGGGGTTATTTTAATTGCTCTTGTTGGGCAAACACTTTCACAGGCCATACAGAATATGCATTCATTTTCTCTTACTGGGTCGCATTTATCTGTTCTGTATTTTTCATAAAGCTGCTTGTCTCCCTTTATGTCCTTATCATTACCAGTACCCATCTGTCCAGGGTTCAGTTCCCACTCATATAAACTGACTGGGCAGACATCCATGCAGGCCCCATCGGCTATACATGTTTCCCAGTCAATTGCAACCTTAGTGCCATGTATTCCATTCTTTGTGGGATATGGTTTTCCATCTGCATCGGTCCTCTGTTTGCCCTCTGCCCTAACATCATGGTCATGATGCTTACCTGTTACAGGATAGTTCTCCGTGTCTTCAGCAAAATTTTCATCTATTGGTTTTGGTTTGTAATCCAGATCTTCGAGTTTTACCACCTAATCACCTAAACCCATATTATTAGAATGTTATTTAACGTTTGTGAGCTATATTAATTTTAGACAAAAAGTTACTGAAGATTGAATGAATTCTTGAGAATCTAGAATTTATTTTTAGTGGAAGTTTGCCGCTAATAGGATTATCCATGAATTTCTTGTTTGAATCAAAAAATCTAAAATACAAGTTCTTTTGAAGTTTTGTTTACGAAAACTATAAAAGATTGTTGATATATTTTTAACTCATAATGTAATAAGGGAACATGAAAGGATCCTCTGACAAGGTTTTAGACAGAAAGGGTATAGGGGAATTCGTCAGCACTCTGGTTAGGCAACTAAAATACAGAAGGGATGATTTCAAGGTAATGGGTCCAAGTGGAGGATTTACCTCTCTGATTGATCTTGGAAATATTGCACTGGCTTTTAATACAGATGGTGTTGGAACCAAGGTTTTGTTAGCTGCAGAAGCAAATAAGTGGGAAGGTATAGGAATAGATTGTGTCGCAATGAATGTTAATGATACAATAACAATTGGGGCAGAACCCATCGCAATGGTAGATTATGTATCTCTTAGAGACACAGATATAAACATTGCAAAGGAAATTGGTGTCGGCCTGAATGTGGGTGCGCAAATGGCCAACATCTCTATTGTAGGGGGTGAAACTGCCCTCATTCCCGATCTTGTAAGAGAAATTGACGTTTCAGGATCGGTGATTGGGATAGCTCAAAAAAACCAGATAACCACAGGAGAAACAATCAAAGAAGGGGATCTTGTTTACAGTTTACAGAGCAGTGGCATTCATTCAAACGGATTTACCACAGTTAGAAAAATCATAAAAGAACAGGGACTAACAATGGACGAAACATTTCCAGGATACAATAAGAAGGTATCAGACGTTTTACTGGAACCCACCAGAATTTACGTGAGGGAAATTCTAGATATAATTAACCTTGTCGATATTAAAGGCATGGCGAACATTACTGGGGGTGGCTTTAAGAATCTTGTGAGAATGAAAGATATGAAATATGTAATAGATGACCCTGTTGAACCACAACCTGTTTTCACCACCTTAATGGATCTTGGAAATTTATCATATTCTGAAATGTATGAGATATTTAACATGGGAACTGGTTACGTGGTGGTTATCGATGCCGAGAGTAAACATGATTTTGTAAGTACACTCAGAAATCGCTTATCCATAAGAGAGATCGGTCACGTAGAAAATGGATCAGGTATTGAGATACCAAAATATGGTGTAAACCTGAAGGATTACTACTAAACTGTAACTACTAATTTTTATCCACTTGCAATTTTTCAGTTCTTTTGAATTCCCTATATATCGAAAGTGATTCCTTTCGCATTTCTCTATATTTTATTTCAGATCTTCTGTATTTCTTACATTGCTTTTCGTCACTGTTTTCTGGATCATGAATAAATTCAACAGGGCAAGCATCCAGTTCTTTAACCCATTTCTTTATAAATTCTCCATTGGGATCAATTTCAATGCTATTCTTTAAGGGATTGAATATCCTAAAGAATGGCCATGAAAAGTCAGAGCAGCCACTGACCCATTGCCATGATGAATAATTGTTTGCCTCATCGGCATCCACAAGAGTATCCATGAACCATTCAGCACCATAAGTCCATTTTATAAGGTACAATTTTGTCAGGAAATCAGATACTAAGAGCCTTTTCCTATTATCAATCCAGCCTGTTTCCCACAATTTTCTCATGCTGCCATCAATTATGGGAAAACCAGTTTTTCCCTCTTTCCAGTTGATCAGCCTATCCCAATGTCCTGACCACGGAAAATTTTCCATCTTCTCATTTATGGACAGTATATTGCTGTATTGCCTTCTGGCATAGGAACAATAGAAGAACTCTCTCCATAAAAGATTTCTTCTAATTTTATCAACTCCTTCACTTTCCTTACCTGAAAGTTTTTTCCATAATCTCTTTACATTGATCTGCCCATGCCTTATATATGGGGAGAGTTCGGTATTCTTCTTTTCCCGATTGCCCTCTAACCAATTCTTTAAAGTCAGGTTTGCCGCACTTTCTGAGGTGTCCCAATATTTTGCCAAATTTCTTTCCCATGATGAAAATTCTATTTTCCCATTTGTTCCTTCAGTCTCGTGAAACTCCGGTAAGTCTGTGGAGTCCTCTTCACCATAATCAAATCTCATCTCATTTGTTGTTTTGAAGAATTGCCCGAAATTTCCAAAATTAATCTTAATAGTTGAAATCATTTCGTCTGATAGAAGGTTGTTAGGTTCATACATTTTATTTTCTATCCCTCTGCTTAAGAAATAGTCATTGATTTCATTAAAAGCATATTTCACCCTTGGGAATGGAATTCTTTGGGAAACTATTCTTTCAATTTTATTCACGTTAATAATTTCTTTTAAAACAGGAATATAGCTTCCAGAGCTTTCAACAATGGGTATTCTTTCTATTCCGATTTTATTGGCCAGGTTAGTGAGGCTGCTTTTTACCCACCAAAGACTCGCACCACTAAGTTTCTCAAGCTTTGAATCCTTCAAAAAAATTGGGAAAATTATGTCATTTTTCTTAGTTGCGTCTTGAAGAATCTTGTTATCCTCTAGCCGCAGATCGTGTGACAGAATGTAAAGAGTACGCACATTATGGTGATAAAGGAATGATTAATAAAGTTAATAAACGAATTTGGCATGGACATTTATGAAGGTTATAGCAGTGGTAGACGAAGAAGATGTGCTTACTCCTCTAGAGTATGGTAATACAATTGTGGAGATAGACACTGAAACAAAACAAAAGAAGTTCTATGAGAACCCGGGGTTCGGGTCACCGTTCCAGGGAAAAGAAAGGGCAATGGCTGGAATTCTGACACTTAATGCAGATGCAATTATTGTTAAGGAAGGAGTCTTATGCCCTGGATCATATATGATGTCTAAGGGAAAGATGAAATACATTCCTGTGGAAGAAGAGAAATTACAGGAGATAGAACCAAAACTTAACGATATTGCAAAAAATGCTACACCTGAGCTTGATTTCAACATATACAGGGAATAAACAAATTTACAAACCTTAATTTTTTAAAAATTTTAATTTTGGCAGTATTTCTTTCAGATTGCTATTAAAAAAAATTTATAGAAGTTTCCTCATAACATTCTGAAGGATTCCTCCGTTATTGAAATATTTCACTTCCACTGGAGTGTCAAGTCTTATTTCAACCTCAATTTTTCCATCTTTTCCATCTTTCTTCTTGAAACTCAGTGTTGCAGAAGCATGTGGGGAAAGTTTTTCTGGCAATTTTAGATCAAAGTTTGAAAATGGATCTATGTTCAATGATTCAAAATTATCCTTTCCTTTGAATTGAAGTGGAAGAACTCCCATCCCCACAAGGTTGCTTCTATGAATTCTTTCGTAGCTTTCGGCGACAACAGCCTTCACGCCAAGAAGATAAGGTCCTTTGGCCGCCCAGTCTCTTGAGGAACCAGTTCCATATTCCTTTCCTGCGAATACAATTGAACCGTTTCCATCCTTAATATAATCCATTGAAGCATCGAATATCCACTCATCCTCACTTGCAATTTCCTTCTTTGTGTATGGGCCAACCTGTGATGCCATCTTATTGGAAATTCTGTTGTTTCCAAAAGTTCCACGCATCATTACCTCATGGTTTCCTCTTCTTGAACCAAAGGAGTTGAAATCTTCAGGTTTAACACCATTATCAATAAGGTACTTACCGGCTGGACTGGCCTTAGATATGGAACCAGCAGGAGATATGTGGTCAGTCGTTACTGAATCTCCGAAAACAGCAAGGCATTTCAGTCCTTTTATATCTCTAACATAATTAGGCAACTTCGATGAAAAGTTTTCAAAAAATGGGGGGTTCTTGATATAAGTACTTTTATTATCCCATTTATAAAGATCACCCTCCGGAGCATCCATTTCATTCCATAATTCACTAAATCCATAGACATTTGAATAGTTTTTTTGATAAAGATCTTCCTTAAGAACACTGGAAATAACGGTGTTAATTTCCTGGTCTGATGGCCATATATCCTTTAGAAATACGTCCTTTCCATTCTTGTCCTTTCCAATAGGTTCTTTTCTCAGGTTTATATTAATTGTTCCTGCAAGTGCAAAGGCAACTACCAGTGGTGGTGACATAAGATAATTTGCCTTCACATTTCTGTGTATTCTTGCTTCAAAGTTTCGATTGCCTGAAAGTACTGAGACTGTATAAAGATCATTATTAACGATTGCATCTTCAATGGTTTTTTCAAGGGGTCCACTGTTTCCTATGCAGGTTGTACATCCAAATCCAACCAGATCAAATCCAAGTTTGTTAAGATATTGTTGTAATCCACTCTTCTCAAGATACTGGGATACGACCCTTGATCCCGGTGCCAAACTCGTCTTAACCTTTGGGTTAACAGTAAGCCCGAGGTCAACGGCCTTCTTTGCCAGAAGTCCGGCTCCTACCATCACTCTTGGATTAGAAGTGTTTGTGCAGCTTGTGATGGCGGCAATCACTACGTCACCATCTGTTAGATCCACATTTTTTCCCTTAAGCTTTACAGATGCAGTCTTCAAAGACACCTGAACCTGCCCGTTCTTACTATCCTTATGTGATTCTCCTGAAGACTCAAGGAACTTAAGGAAGGATGTTTCAGAATTCTCAAGCTTCACCATCTGCTGTGGTAGTTTTGGTCCTGCAATGGTGCTTTCTATCTGTTCAAGATCAAGATCAATTACTTCTGAATACTGAATATTATTTTGCACACCATACATTCCCTGTGCTTTCATGTACTCCCTGACAAGTTCTATGTGTTCCTTTTCTCTTCCTGTCAGTTCAAGATATGAGATTGTTTCATCATCCACTGGAAACAAAGCACAGGTTGCACCATACTCTGGACACATGTTAGACAGGGTTGCCCTGTCAGGAAGTGCAAGATGTTTGACGCCTTCTCCATAAAACTCTACAAACTTTCCAACGACATTGCTTCTTCTCAGCAACTCAGTCAGTGTCAATACCACATCTGTTGCAGTTACTCCCTCCTTTGGCTTACCGTGAAGATTAACGCCCACTACTTTTGGTGAGAGAAATGTTACTGGCTGGCCCAGCATTGCTGCTTCTGCCTCAATACCACCAACCCCCCATCCAAGGATTCCAAGACCATTGATCATTGTGGTGTGTGAATCTGTTCCTACCAGGGAATCAAAGTAGGCAGTCCTTTTTCCATCTTTCTCTGATACCTGCACAACCTTTCCAAGAAACTCCAGATTCACCTGATGCACTATACCTGTAGATGGTGGAACTATCCTCAAATTTTTCATGGATTTCTGCGCCCACTTCAAAAACCTGTATCTCTCCTTATTTCTTTCAAATTCCTTTTGTGAATTCTTCCTGAGGGCGTCTTCTGTACCATAATAGTCTACCTGTACAGAGTGATCTATTACTAGATCCACAGGAACAATTGGCTCTATCTTCTCTGGATCTTCTCCCAGTTTTCTGAAAGCCTCTCTCATTGAAGCCAGATCTACAACTGCAGGAACACCAGTAAAGTCCTGCATCAAAACCCTTGCTACTGTGAAGGGTATTTCAAAGTCGCCCGGGTTTGATGGAGTCCTGGAAAATATATTCTTTAGATCCTCCTCCCTTATGGATTCTCCGTCAAAATTTCTCACCATTGCTTCCATGATGATCCTTATGCTCATAGGAACCCTGTCTATATTTGGCACTTCTTTCTTAAGCTTTTTCAGTGATACAATACTGTATTTTTTATTTGCAACTTCTATCTGATCATAAAACTCTTCTTTTCTCATATTTCTAGATGTTAAACTCAATTATAAGTTTTGAAAGTATTTTAAATACCATATCGAAACATTTCTCATACTTTGGTTTTTGAAATCAATATATTTATGGGATATTATAAACGTGGTACAAGTTAAAATAACAGTTCATTCTTATGCCATATGGGAAATTACATTCTACAACCAGATATCCATGAAGATAAGATATGTTTCGTTTCTGAAGATGATCTGTTTATAAGTGATATAGACGGGCATAATTCAAAAAGAATCGTTTCTGGTCTTGGGGTTATCAGCAGTCCAAAATTCTCAGAAGACGGCACCCACATAGCTTTTCGACTCATGAGAGGAGTACATAATGGAGTAAATGAAATTTTTGTATGTGACTCTGAGGGTGGTTCACTGATTCAGCTGACTCATATAGGATCACCTGCAACAGGAATTGCAGGATGGATAAATTCTACCAGTATCATGATATACTCTGATATATACGAACCTACGAGAGGACTAACTGAGTTCTACTCTATAAATCTAAAAACAAGAAAAATGGAAAAGACAGACTATGGATACGGCAACACAATCCAGTTTTCTGAGAAAGGTATACTTCTGGGAAGAAATACAATGGAGGTACCATACTGGAAAAACTACAGGGGAGGAACTAGGGGTAAGGTTTGGTTCAAATTTAAGGAGAGCAAAAAATTTGAGAAACTACTTGAAATTGAGACAAATATCCACTCTCCAGTAGTAATAGGATCAAAATTATACTTTGTAACTGACAAAGACGGAACTGCAAATGTATATGCCTACGATTTCTCAGTTAGGAAAATAGAGAAGCTTACAGATTTCAAGGAACACGACGTTAGACCTATGAATGGTAATGGAAATAACCTCGTATTTACTATTGCAGGTGAACTTTACTTATTCGATATAAAAGAAGGAAAATCTAGAAAAATAAAAATAAAGATCGATTCTAAATTCACCGCTAAAAATTACGAGTTTAACACTGTGGCCGAGAATATAGAAAGGATACACCTCTTCGATGAAGAAAATGTTTCTATAGTATCACGGGGAAGAGGTATTCTGAAGGGCAAATATATGAATGCTCCCGTAACTCTAAACTCAACTTTTCATGGAAGGATCAGAAACATAGATAGGCTAGATGGCGAAAGGTTTGCAGCCGTACAGGAGATAGAAGGAGAAGATGGTGTAGTAATATACAGAAGGAATGGGAAGGAAGAAAAGTCAATTCCAATGGATATTGGAATTATTATGAATATGAGAGCAATAAAAGGATCAGAGAATGTTATAATATCTAATAACAGACATGAACTTTACATCATTGATCTGAAGTCAGGCTCAAAAACCCTTATTGATAAGAGTCCAGGAGGAAGGCTGAAAGACTTTGACATTAGCAATGATTCCAAACTTGTAGCATATTCATTTGGACTTTCTTCAAATCGTTCACAAATTAGGATCTATAACATAGAGGAAAAGAAGATATACGAGGCAACATCAAAATCTGCATATGATTTTTCTCCGTCTTTTGACAGTTCAGGAGCATTTCTCAACTACCTCACGAACAGAGCTCTCGACCCAACCTATGATAATCTTATATTTGACCTTGGTTTCATGACAGTATTCAAACCATACTCAATTGCAATAAAGAAGGGAGGCAAAAATCCATTTCTTGGAATGCCTCCAAAATTCTCCAAGGAGGACGAGGAACTGCCATATGACCTTGAAAACCTTAAGATAAAATCTCAGGCCTTCCCCATTGAACCAGATAATTATGTGGAGCTGAAGTCTGGAAATTCAGTCGTTTTCTACACAAGATCTAAAATTGAAGGTTCAACTAGGCACTATAGTTTAGGAGGTCAAAATAAAAAGAAATCAACCTTACTATGTTATGATTTCACGAAGCGGGAAGAGAGAATGGTCATTGATGGTATCAACAGCTTCAGTCTATCCGAGGACAGAAAGAAGATTCTCATTGGACGAAACGGTGACTATTTCACCATAAACTCTGACTCGACGGCTGAAAATCAAAAGGACCTTGAAAAAGGAAAGTTAGATCTGTCAGGGCTGACAATCAGAAAAGATCGTATGGAAGAGTTCAGACAGATGTTTAATGAAACCTGGAAGCTTATGAGGGAAGGTTACTGGAGCAGTGAAAAATTATCCAGATGGGGAAAGGTGAAGCAAAAGTATGAAGGCCTTATTTCAATGATAAATACAAGAGCGGAATTATCTGATATTCTTAAGAAGATGCAGGGAGAACTTGGGACATCCCATTCCTATGAGATAGGTGGAGATCTTACAAATGTAGACTATTACCCATCAGCCAGACTGGGTGCATTCACAGAAGAAACTGAAAAGGGAGCGTATATACGTAAGATATACTGCGGTGATCCATCAAATGAAGGTGAAAAGTCACCATTACTAACAACAGGGCTTGAAATTCATGAGGGAGATCTTATAAAAAGAATTGACGGAATGGATATTAATCTTGATTACGGCGTGTTTGAGGCACTTCTAAATAAAAAAGAGGATACTGTTAATATTGTGGTTTCAGGTAAGGACACGAAGGAAAGTGAATATGAGATAAAACTCCTAAGTAACCATAGAAATTTAATTTACCGGGACTGGGTTGAAAGCAAGAGGAGATATGTTCATGAGAAGAGTAGGGGTAAGGCTGGGTACATACATATTCCAGATATGGGTCCAGCAGGCTTTACAGAATTTTATAGATTATTCTCAGAAGAGACAACTTACGAGAATTTGGTGGTAGATGTCAGGTATAACGGAGGTGGACATGTTTCACAGCTTATTCTTGATAAACTAGGAAGAAAATTCCTCGGGAAAGATATCTCAAGATTTGGTGAACCAGAACCATATCCAAGCTACAGCATCAGGGGTAAGATGGTTTGCGTAACCAATGAGTATGCAGGATCTGATGGCGATATATTCAGCCACGCATTCAAGTTGATGAAGCTTGGAGAACTCGTGGGTACCAGAACATGGGGAGGCGTTATTGGTATTAACCCAATGACAAGACTCATAGATGGAACCGTTGTCACTCAACCGGAATATGCATTCAGCTTTATTGATGTGGGTATGGGTGTTGAAAATTACGGAACAGATCCAACAATAGAGGTTGAAGTTTCTCCAGAAGAATTTGCTTCAGGCAAGGATCCACAGCTGGACAGGGCACTAAAAGCACTTCTGTAGATAAAATTCAACATTTTATTATTTCAAATGTAAATGTTTCTAATCTCTCATATAGGATAATCTTTTATTCCTCAGATAACATAATGTTTGTATGATATCAGATCAGAGGGCCCAAGACACAGTGAACCAAATCAGGAACATAATGATATCTGAAAGAAGAAGTCCAAGAACTGTTAAGCAGTACTCATTTCTTCTAGAAGTCTTTTTAGAATTTATTAAAAAACCTCTTGAACAATGTGATTCCAGTGATATAGAAAAGTACAAATTCTATCTGGCGACGGAGAGAAATTATTCAAAAAATAGCCAGTATCTGGCAGTTCAGGCACTAAAGTATGCAATGAAGGTGAAGGATATTAAAATTCCAAAGAATCTGACGCCACCCAAGAGATCCAGAAAAATGCCAGTTTATCTAAGCGAAAATGAATCATCACGTCTTCTAAGGGCAAGCAGTAAAAACCCCAGGGATTATAACATAGTAAATTTACTTTTAAATTCAGGTCTGAGGGTCAGTGAACTGTGCAATCTGAAAAGTGAAGATGTAGAGTTTGACACAGGAAAAATAATGATTCACGGTGGAAAGGGAGATAAGGAAAGGATTGCACTGGTTTCTGATAAGGTAATGGAATCTTTGAAGTCATATTATAAATCAAAATTGGAAAGAAAGGTTAATTCTCCCTATTTCTTCACAAGCAACAAGGGCAGTATGTTCCATACTTCAACAATAGAGAAGATAATAAGGACTATTGCTAAGGAAGCAGGTATCACAAGAAAAGTAACACCTCACACACTGAGGCATACTTTTGCAACAAATATTCTTAAAAACGGAGGTGATATAAGATTCATTCAGACACTTCTTGGGCATTCCAGCATAAGTACCACTGAAATATATACCCATCTTGACAGTGATACTATGAGAGAAATGTATAAAAAGTTCGGACCTAAATATAATGAGGAATTAAAATAATCTCCTAACTTACTTTATTTAAAAACTCAACGAAGATTACCAGAAATAACTGGAAATATATTCCGAGCCAGTCACTATTGAAACATTAATATTTAATTCTCTAAAAAAATAAACTATTTTAAAAGAAATTTATTTTTTAAAAAGTCTGGGAAAAAATTTACTGTTTTGGATAGAAGGATTCTACCTTTGTCCTGTTTCCTTCATGGTCATACATGAAAACTCCTTCTTTTTCGTCCAGTGTTTTCTTGTGAGAACCATCACAATAAGGCTTATTTCCAGACAACCCGCAAGCACATATATGCAGTTCCTGATCTCCCGCTTTTATCACATATGGTCTATCTTTTTCATGTAATACTATTCTTGACATACTTACCAATTTATCATACCAATAGATTACTAAAGGATTTTCCTTTTTTTAAACTGAGATATCTTATGGAAGTTTTTCTGTAATTCTAATAATGATGGTATTTCCTAGTATTTTCTGGAAACTAGGTAATCTGCAAACCACTTAAGGAAGTTCTTCTGTTCCTGACTCCCATCTATTTTATCCGCATATCTTTTTCCTGCTTCTATGAATCTATCGATCAACCATCTTGAGTAATCGAATGATGTAGTTTGTTTCACAATATTCTTCAATCTTTCAAAATCCTCATCGCTTATATCTCCAGAGTTCAGGCAACCATTTATGAAATTGCGGTCATTTTCATGGGATTTCTCTATTGCCTTTATCATCAGTAGGGTCTGTTTTCCTTCATTTACATCACTTTTAGGTGGTTTTCCAATTTCCTCCTGTGTTCCGAATAGGCCAATTACATCATCATGGAGCTGAAATGCCAGTCCAACCAAATTACCATAGGCCTTAAGCGCATTCAAATTCTCACTTTTACCTGCAAGGTATGAGCCCAGTAAAAGTGGTCCTTCAAGGGTGTATTTTGCCGTTTTTCTGAGGTGAAGTCTTATGAGGTCATTCATCTTCAGTTTCACTCCTGCACTCGAAAACATGTCAAGTCCTTCACCATATCCGGTAGTTTTTATTATTTCTATAAGTTCACCCATTGCTCTGTACTTAATGTCCAGAGGAAAGTCACTTCTGTTTAATGCATCAAAGGAATAGTCCACTGCGAGATCTCCTGCAACAATGGCAAGTGATTCAGCCATATGTTCCTTATCTTTTATATCTCCAAGCATTTCTTCAACCTTCCTGTGAAAACTCTTGAAGCCCCTTCTCAAATCACTTCTGTCCATTATATCGTCATGAATCAGAAAGAATGATTGGGAAAGCTCAATGCTGATCGCCGCTTTGTATATTTCATCCCCTTTTCCACCAAACATTCTGTAGGCAGTAGCTATCAATATTGGCCTGACTCTCTTGCCCCCATTCATTGTGTAGTTTCTGAGTTCCCTTACTATTTTGATCATTTCTTTATCTTTCACATCATTCAGGACAAATTGAAAATACTCTTCAAGGGCATCATTTATCCTGTTTTTTTCTGCGTTCATGTATTTTTTGAATTTTTCTGTTGAATCAGCATCAACCATGGCATGTGATTTCTTTTAACCATAAAAGCCTAAAGCTTTCCCTTTATAATCATTGAATTAATGACACTTTACTTATGCCCGAGATATGCTGTGGTATTGATGAGGCAGGAAGAGGACCAGTTATAGGTCCCATGGTCATGGCAATAGTCTGTTCTGATGAGGAAACAATGTCAGTAATTGGTGCCAGGGACTCAAAGACTCTTTCTCCTAATTCGAGAGAGAATTTATTCGTAAAGATCAAAGAAAGAGCATTAAGCGTTAACTTTAGAATAGTAAACCCATCTGAAATAAACGAAATGATGAATATAATGACACTCAACGAAATAGAGGAAAAAGTTTCCATAGACCTGATTAAAGAATATGGAAGAAATAGGATTTACGTTGATGCATTTGATGTTAACGAGCAAAGATTGTCCATGAAACTAACCAGCGCAACGGGTATAAATGTAATATGCAGGCATAAGGGAGACGTGCTATTTCCTGTGGTATCGGCAGCCTCAATTATAGCCAAGGTCATAAGGGACAGGGAAATTAGGGAAATAACAAGAACTTATGGTGACGTTGGTTCAGGATATCCATCCGATCCAAAAACCATTCAGTTCCTTAAAACATCTATCAGGGAAGGCATAGACCTTACTCCCATAATCCGAAATAAATGGAGTACTTACCTAAGGATAATGAAAGAAGAAAAACAGAGAAGGCTATAATGAAACAAGTTAATAGAGAAAAATAAAACATTAGATTAAAGTATTATTCTGAATTGTTGAACTGTGCCAGAAGAAATAAAAAACCCGGATGAACTGAGGGATAGAGATGAAATTGCAGATGATTATAACGAGAGAGGAATTGCATTCTTCAACCTCAAGAAATATCCTGATGCAATAAAGGAGTTCACCAAGGCCATAAAGATACTGTCCAACGATCCAGATTACCACTTCAACAGAGGTCTTGCTTATTATTCAATGAGAATGTATGAGCAGGCAGTTAAGGACTACAGGAACGCTATATCAATTATACCTGAAAACGCTGACTACCATAATGCTCTTGGAGCAGCACTGGAAGATTCAGGAATGGCAAAGGAATCCGTTGAAGAGTTTAACAGGGCAATAGAACTTGAATCAGATATTCCTGATTTCTTCTATAACAGAGGAAATGCTCTTTTCAAGATTGGAAAGAAGGAAGAGGCACTACGGGATTACTCTGAGGCTATAAGGCTAAATAGCATGGATCAAATCTTTGTTTACAAGAGATACGAAACACTGATGGAAATGGGAAGATTTGATGAAGCGTTAAAAGATATTGAAAAGGCAATTGAAATATCACCTGAAAACGGAAGCTACTACCTGTTGAAATCTGATACACTGGTTGAACTTGGCAGAAAAGAAGAAGCCAAGAAAATACTGGATGAAGCATCAAGATTCAGTGTAGATATTAACGAAATAGAAGAAAGGAAGCGAAAGCTTGAGTGAATGAATCTAATGGTGAAAGTTTCGCAAAATCCAGTTATGGATCTATCAGCCTTAAACCATATCAGATTGATGCAATAAATTTCGCTGTTGAATGCCTGTTGAAACAGGTTGTACCCATAATCGAATCTCCAACAGGGTCAGGAAAAACAATAATATCAATTATTTCCTCAATTATATACGCAAAGAAAACAGGTAAAAAGGTACTTTACCTTACGAGGACAAATTCTCAGCAAGAACAGATTCTGAAAGAACTTAAGATTCTTTCCAAAGCAATGGATTTCAGAGCAATTGCAATGCAGGGAAGGGTAAATATGTGCCCGCTTTACATGGAACTTGAAAAAGAATCAGACTTCACAACCGAATCTTTATCGAAAATGTGTTCATCAAGAAAGAAGAGAACCAAGGAAAGGAAGGAAGGCGGATGCTACTATTACAACAGTGGTATCTCTTCAGATGAAACAAGGGAATATCTTCTTGAAAATACACAGTCACCCGAGGACATTTTTGAAACTCTAAGATCAAGGAAAATATGTCCATATGAATCTCTAAAATTTGCAATGAGAGATGCAGACCTTGTTGTAATGCCTTACTCATATTTTGTAAATTCAAGTATGGCAATTACAACCATATATAACTGGAGAACTTCGAGAGAAAACCTTGTTATAATAATTGATGAAGCTCATAACCTTCCTGATATAGCACGAGAATCGAACTCACTGGAAATATCCATGAATACTGTAAACATCTCAGAGAAGGAGGCGGTCGACTTCGGAGACCCAGAACTTCAGCCTTCTGTACATGTATCTGATTTCATGGAGGCGATACGGGTATCCATGATTGAATTGACCCGTGAAATGGTTGAAAAACAGAAGGAAAAGCGGATCATGTTCAGGGATATATATGAGGAAATGAGTATCTACATGAAGCGAAAATCGGACGAGATAGAATACATGGTTGATGCTCTCATAGCATTTGGATCTCAAATAGAAGATCAGAAGGAAAATCTTGGAAAGGTTCCCATGTCGCACATTAAAATTCTTGGAGAGAAGCTGAAGTTCCTCAGATTTGCTGAGTATGACAGATTCATATGTATAGTCTCAAGGGATGAAGAGGAAAAGCTTGAGGCATACTGTCTGGATCCATCAATTGTTCTTGAACCACTGTTCCGGTCTTCCACCATTCACGTCTCTGCAACTCTTGATCCTGTGTGGCTTTACACCAACATGACTGGAATAGAAAATTTTGAATTTAAATCCATTAAAAATATATTCCCTGCATCAAATCTACTGGTTCTCTACAGGGATGATCTTACAACAAAATATTCCGAATTCGGAAATGAGATGGCTGATGAATATGTTAAGGTAATAAGTGATATCGTTACAGGTCTTGACCGGAAGTCAATGGTATTCTTTCCCTCATTTAATACTATGCATTATATAGAAACAAGGGTAAAATTTCCCCATCTGTCAGAATCAAGATCCATGACACAGCGTGATTTTCAACATCTTATATCTCTTTACAGAAAGGAAAATCAACCATTGTTTGGTGTTATGGGTGGAAGATTATCCGAAGGAATAAATCTACCAGGAAACCTTCTCGAAGTTGAAATAATAGCAGGCATTCCATTCCCGAAACCCACAATAAAACAGAGGGCTCTATCTTCATATTACGATCTGTTATTCGGGTCAGGATGGCAGTATGCTTTTCTATTTCCAGCAATTATTAAGATAAGGCAAACAATGGGCAGGGTAATAAGATCTGAAGAGGATATTGGAGTGATAATAATTTTAGATGGAAGGGTTCAAATGCTGGAGCCCTACATAAATGCAAGGTTAAGCAACAATATCAGAGATGATATCAATTCCTTTTTCAGTAGTCACATTAAATAATACCTACAAGTTTAATTAACGGTATTACATTTTATTATTATGGAAGTCGTGAACTCATTCACACTTATCCCTGGAACCATGGCAAACTGTTATGACGTTTCTTACAATGGAAAACGGTTCCTCATTGACGCTGGAACCAAGGGCTCAGGAAAAAAGATTGTGGAATATTATAATGCACTGAAGACAAAACCAGATATAGTACTCATAACCCATTATCATCCCGATCATATTGGTGGGCTGTCACTGGTAAAAGAAACCTTTAATCCTGTTATATATGTGCCAGATGGTGAAATAGACGTTGTTAAGGGACAGAAGAAGATGACCCCTGCCAGTAGTTTAATGTCCAGATTTGTGGCAACTGTAATGAAATCAAAACCTGTAAAGGATGTAAGGCCTGTCTCGGAATTGAAATATGATGGAATAAAGGTTATAAAATCAAATGGGCACACACCAGATAGCACATCATACCTTTTCACCAGTCTCAAGGCACTTTTTGTTGGTGATGCAGCAATGAAAAACGGTGAGAAAGTAACCGTTAACAGGGGTTTCACTCTCGATTATAACAAAGCGTTATCATCCATTCAGACCCTGAGTGAAGAAAAGGAAGCCACAGTATTTCCGGGACACGGTAAGCCATTCAGATTTGATGGAGGAAATCATGAGGCTATTCGGGAGGAATAATTCTAAAAAAGGGTTATTAAATACCAATACATATTCAAGCATAGAAATGCAGAGAGAGGAACTACAGGAACATGTGGTCCGAAGAATAGAGCCATATGAGATTAAGAGAGCGATGGAGATTTCACAGAAATCTCTGTCGGAAAGGTATTCCAGAGACCTTATGATGGAAATTTACCAGGGCTGGCCAGATGGGTTTATTGTATACTCAGTAAGGGACAGAATATTTGGTTTCCTCGCAGGAAAGAAGGTGACACAAAGTGAAGCAAGAATACTTATGCTTGCAACAGAAGAAAAATATCGAAGCCTGGGTATTGGTGGGGAAATCATTGAAAACTTTATTCAGACATGCCAGATTTACGGTTTTATAACTGTAAGGCTTGAAGTGAGGACAGACAATAGGAGGGGAATAGAATTTTACCAGAGACATGGGTTTATGGTTACCTCCATATTGAGAAATTATTACAGTGATGGCTCAGATGCTTATGTAATGTGGAAGCAGCTAGTTTGAGAACACTTCCAATCTTGTAGTCTGTTGGGCTTTTACTGTTACTGGTTTTTCAATTTTTATTACGGTGCCATGGGTGTAAGACTCCTTCAGGCTGCCATTGATTATCCCACTTCCACTCAGTATTCTTAGCAGATTTCCATCTTCTGGTGTTATGGTTGCAGAATAATCATCTTTCACAAGATATTCTGTTATACCCAATCTGTCATTTTCAAAGATATCCTTCTTGTATCCAAAGCTGGTATCTTCCCTGCCCTTATATTCGGATCTTGCCTGTTCAAGCTCTTTCTCACTATCCACCCCGATCCACAAAGAATCCTCCTTGTATGCTCCAAGGAGTCTCCTCTTGGCTATTTCAGGAAATACAGTTATCTCAACATCCTTTCCATTGTATTCATTGAAAAAAATCTCCTTTATCGAACTCTTAATATAATAAAGACCAGAGTTTATGTAATGTTCCAGAACTGGTTTTTCCCTGAAAGAAGTAACCTGGTCTCCATTCATTTCCACTATGCCGTAAGGGCTTCTCATTCTTGTCACTAGCATTGTCATTCCAAAAGCGGATTCTTTTGAGAACTTTCTGAAGTGTTCGAAGTTAATATCTGTAATGGTATCACCATTCCTCAACATTACGTCTTCATCACCAACAGTTTCAAGGAGATTCCTTATGGAATAAAGTGTACCCATAGGTTTCTCTTCCTTTAGATAATGGAATCTTATTCCATCGTGGACTTTCCCATATCTATCCTCTATTTTTTCACCAAGATGTCCTGATAGTACGTAAATATCTTCAATTCCAAGATATTTAAAATCCAGTATCTGTCTGTCCATTATGGTATAGTTTGGTTTTATTTCAACTAAAACTTTTGGAATCTCATCAGTAATCGGTTTCAATCTCTTGCCGTATCCTCCGGACAAAATTGCTCCTATCATTCATTCACACTTATTCCAAGTAGTAAAAGGAGATATTTTATAATTTGTCAACAAAACGACGCTTCACTGGCTATATTTAAAAAATATTGAAATTATCTACATAATCTTCAAGGCTTTCGCTCCGTTCTCAAAAGCCTCTAGCGTTCTCTTCAGGTCATCTTTGGAATGTACAGCCGAAGGCATGACACGTATCCTGGCAACTCCCTTTGCGACCGTGGGAAAAACAATTGGTGAGGCAAAAACTCCCTCATTTTTATATAGATAATTGCTGAGTTCAAGAGTCTTTTTCTCATCTCCTATGACAACAGGAGTAATCGGTGTCTTTGTGGAGGTGAGTCTGAAACCCGCATCTCTAAATCCTTTCTGAAGGAAGTTTGCGTTTTCCCACAGTTTCTTGACCAGTGAATCATCTCTTTCCATTATTTCTATGGACTTCAAAACTCCTGCAGTATCTCCTGGATTCAACGCACTGCTGAATAGAAATGGTCTTGCCCTCTGTTTAAGCAGATCTATTAATTTCTGACTTCCTGCGACAAAGCCCCCCATAGAACCCAGAGCCTTGGAAAAAGTACCCATTTCAATTTCTACCTTACCCTGAAGACCGAAGTGATCAACTATTCCTCTTCCATTCTTTCCAAGTACACCTTCACCGTGGGCATCATCAACATAGAACATTGTATCATACTTATCCTTTAATTCCTGTATCTCCTTCACAGGTGCTATATCCCCATCCATGCTGAAGACACCATCTGTGACTATTAGTGATCTTTTTCCCTCCTTTCTATGTTCCTTAAGGTTTTTTTCAAGATTTTCAACTGACATGTGATCGTACACATATCTCTTTGCCGAACTCAACCTCATGCCATCAATTATACTTGCATGATTTAATTCTTCACTGAAAATCACATCCTCCTTGCTCACAAGAACAGGTATTGTTCCAAGATTTGCAAGCAACCCTCCCTGATATACGAGCGCTGATTCCATGTGCTTGAAGGACGCCACCTTTTCCTCTAATTTCATGTGTATTTCCATAGTCCCGGCTATGGATCTTACAGCTCCTGCTCCTATCCCATATTCATCAATAGCTTCAACAACTGCTTTCTTTACCTCTGGATTATTTGCGAGTCCAAGATAATTATTGGAACACATATTGAGAACTTCCTTTCCCTCAATCTTCACGTGAGCTCCCTGAGAAGTTTCAAGAATTCTTATAGGCACATATCTGCCCTCATTTTTCAAATTTTCCAGTTCCTGGTCAACCCATTCTAGACTTGTCATGATTAAGAATGGCGTACTTAAAGAAAAAATTAACTATGTATTAAAAAGGTACCAGTGTAAAATATAACCTCTTATTCTTTTTTCCCTTGTTCTCTATCTTCTGCAATTTTATCTGGCCAAGCTCTCTGGTATTCGAAACGTGTGTTCCGCCATCAGCCTGTTCATCTATCCCGACTATCTCAATGATCCTTACAATAGAAAGGTTCTTTATAAGTTCTCTACCTGGTGCTGTTCTTGAAATATTTGGTATTTTCACTGCTTCTTCCCCTGATATATATTTTACCCTGATATCGTGATTTTCCATTATGGCTCCATTAACTCTGTTTATTATTTCCTGGGCCATATCCTGAGAAAAATCCTCAATGGAAAAGTCCACTCTCGCCCTATCCTCATATATCTGACTACCGGTGATCAGACCTTCATAATCAGGCATTTTATTTACAATTCCATCTATGAGATGAATAGAGGTATGAAACTTCATGTAACTGTATCTTTTATCCCAGTCTATGGTTCCATGAAAGTGATCTCCTTCCTTTAAATCATCAAAAGGACCGTCGATAAGAAGAAGTACCTCTTCTCCCTCTTTTACGGTGTTACCAACCCTGTACTCCTTTCCATTTACAGTAAGAATTCCTGAATCTCCTGGCTGCCCTCCTCCTGAAGGATAGAAAACTGTTCGATCAGGAATAACCCCTTTATCATTAATCCTGTTAATTCTGCCATCACATTCCTTCAAATATGAATCGTTGAAATATAATTTCTCCGTCATTATTTTTCTATTCTAACATTGTATATATCTCTATGCAATCGTGTCAGTTATAACAACTCCTACTGTTATCTCATTTCCAAAAAATTAAGAGTATTGAAGATATGCGCAACAACGAGAAGTTTCTGGGATAAGTCATTTGAATACATAATGGGCATTTTTGCGTTTATTGCTCCACTCATTTCAACCTATATAATAGTGAGGCTACTTTCAAGAAAAAACACTGCATGGTTATTTGTAATAATTAATATCATAGTTATTTCCATTATCCCCTTCATTTTTGGATTGTTTTTCAGGCTTTCATCAATTCTGGATATAGCAATACTGATGATTATTTATTCTCTCATATTCGTTCCAGTGACCACATATATATTAAGATCAAGAAGAAAGAGGCTAAATTTTCAGGGAAAATGGAATATTCTAACAGCCTTTAGAAAACACTGGGTAATTTACGCAGCTTCAATGGTTTTTTATGCATTCAGCCTCGTATTTATATGGTCATTTGCCTTTGATGTTCCATCGTCCTTAACCAACCTTATTTTCTATGTTTTCACTGGGTTTCTCACATTTTATTATCTTATACTTGGATTTGGCATAGCCAGAGTGGGTATGGAAGAAAAAAGGAAAAGAAAGAGGGAGATGGAGCAGAACAGAGAAATTCAATAATTGTATTCTTTCAATATTTTTACCACAAATATTCTTAAGCTGATTTTTAATATCAGAGTATGGATAGCACTGGCATTAGAATACGATTGGCAACAATACTGGCAGGGATAGGCATAGCAGTTATTGCTGGTCTTATAATTTCAGTGGTGGCAAATTATTTCTTTAACCTATCATATTCTTTTTCATTTCTTGGAATAATACTTGTGATTGTGTTCATAATGGACATTGCTCAATATCTTCTTTCTCCATATATTATAGGAAGAATGTATCATCTGAGAAAGGTAAATCCACAGGATCCATCAACCGCATGGCTATATGCTTCCTTACAGCAGGTATGCAGCTATAATAACCAGAGGGTTCCGGAACTTTTCATTGCCGAAACTCCAGTAGCAAATGCATTTGCATATGGTTCCCTTCTTTCAGGAAGAAGAATGGCAGTAACAAGAGGTCTCCTTAACATTCTCAATAGAGATGAGGTTGAAGCTGTAATGGGTCACGAAATTGGGCATCTTAAGCATCATGATGTTGCGCTATTACTGGCAATAGGTTTGATACCAACCATAATCTTCTACTTTGGATATTCCATGTTATTTGGAGGCGGAAGAAAGGGTGGTAACGGTTCAATATTCATAATAGCACTGGTAATGATGGGTGTGAGCTTTGTCTTCAATATCATGATCCTTGGGGTGAACAGGATGAGGGAGTCATATGCTGATGTAAATTCAGCCCAAACAATACCCGGTGGAGCCGAAAACCTACAGACTGCTCTCGCTAAAATTGTAGCCTCAACTCCGCAGAAAAAGCATCTTAGAAAAAGTGCAAGAAGCACAACAAGCAGTATGCTTATGTTTTCAGGGCTTGATCAGGGAGAAATGAAAGATCACAGGAAACTTCTTGAGGAATGGAAGCATATGAAAATATCACTTTCGCAGTCAATTTTTAGTGATCATCCTCATCCTGCAAAAAGGATACAAATGCTTGAAAAACTAAAGAAAGTTCAATAGTTAAATATAACAA
>JAKBGP010000185.1 GCA_021833045.1 Thermoplasmata archaeon | reverse complement strand
AGAGAAGGGTCGCATAATGCCGCAGAAATCCACCTATTTCTATCCGAAAATTCCGTCCGGGATTGCAATTTACTGCAAGGATTTCCAGTAATGCCAACATTTTTCTAATCCTGTATTTATGCCTAAGCTACATTATGGCTGCAATCACCCTCTCCATTCCTTCTCTGGAAGCTTTGTTCTATTTTTACCTCTTCACATATAAGATCGAATTTTTTACAGCTTTCGTGGGGATTTTTGTAGGGAGGAAAGTAATTAGGGCTACTGCAGGAGGTAAATACACTAGGTCTGGACTCGTGATCTCCCCCCTGATGTATCTTGCCTTTACGGCTTCAACATTCATCGACCTTAACTTGGTCGGCCTTCTAGTATGCGCCGTATTCTTTGCCATTGGGATTGGCCTTTCCGGTCCATTGAGGGGACAGTTAAAGTTCTTCGAGAAAAATGGTCAACTGTATTACAGGAGGTCTATTTGGGTCACTATGGGTTGGACAGTTGCATTTGTCCTTAGATTGTATATGCTTATTTTCTTTGACATAACAGTTGGGCTGATACTGAGCGCAATACTGTCATACATTACCGGACTCATCATCGGAGAAGCATTCCAGATTGCAGTGCAGAAACGTATGTTTGACTTCAAAAAGAAACATCTTGAAGAGAGAAAGGAACTAAAGGATGAACTTGATGTTTTCTGAAGATGCTTTTATTAGGGTTCCAAATATCACAACTTTCATATGCATAACCATGCCACTGTAGCTCAGCAGGTAGAGCAGCTGATTCGTAATCAGCAGGTCGGGGGTTCAAATCCCTCCAGTGGCTTTATTGCTGAAAATATTGTATTTCCAAAATATTATGCACGGTTATTTTTGATGTGTTGCAAAATCTATATTCTCGTGCTTTTATTGTGGAATGTTTAAATTAATTGTTGAATTTAACTCTTGTAAAAACAAAAGTCTCAATTCAATAATGCCTGTTACTAATTTTGTGGTATCAAAGAATTGAAGGTTTTTATCAAACCTCTTTATTCTTGAGGAGGTCTATGAAGTTGTCGATCCATCATCTGATAGGATTGCAACTCCCCATAAACTGCTTTCATTGATTCAGCTGCGCCAGAAAATTCATAGCTTTTGTTGCCCATCTCAATGGTTATAAATGCCTTTTTTCTTGCGAGACCCTTTTCTTGGTAGCCGATGTTCTTAACCTGTTCTATTGGTACGCCTACAAAGTTGTTTTTCTTAAAAAGCAGTCCCTTTGTTTTGTGCCACAGAATTCTTCTATCCGTGATTAGCAAGGTATAAACGTCCCCTTGAAAACTTACTGAAGTTGGAGAAGTGTACCTTACGTTTTCCCCCGGTGCTAAAAACTGTTCTACGCCCATTTACTATCATGACTATCATTCATATAAGCATATAAATTCATGCAAGATATAATGTATAATAAATAAATTTATTCAATAAATCATTAAGACGGAATATTATCGAATAAACTGATTGTACTTTTGTATAATTGTCTTGTTGGAACTTGGTTTTATTCTAGAGATAGAATCCAAAATATCTTCCTTAGTGATCTTTCTCTTTATTCCAGAGCCAACTGCTTCGTAAAACACTTTTTCTGCTGATTGTCTGATAATAAAATCCACATCTGATACTGAAAATCCATCAGTTAGGTCTGCAATTTCTCTTGCACTGATATCTTTAGAAAAAGCAGTTGATTTCAATAGTCTTTCTAACAAAGCTTCTCTATCTCCTCTGTTTGGTAAAGGCACATATATTTTGAGGTCAAATCTACCTGGTCTTAACATTGCAGGATCAATATCCCATGGTAAATTCGTAGCTGCAACCAAGTAGGTTTTGCTTTGTTCTTCACTCATCAACTTGTTGATTTCTATTAGCAGTTGAGTAACACCTCTTTTTACAACGCTATGGTCTGTATTCTCCCTTTTGGGAATTAATGTTTCAACTTCATCAAAAAATAATATATTCGGAGCGGTCTCTCTTGCAAGTTTAAAAATTTCTGATATATTTTTCTCGTATTTGCCAAAATATTCATTGTATAGAAATGCTGGATTCAATTCAAGAAAGCTTATGCCTGCTTCCCCAGCTAAAGATTCGGCAAGATAGGTTTTTCCATTTCCAGGGGGACCATAAAACAGAATGCCCCCATTTGTCTTTAAGCCAAATTCCTCAGATAGCTCTCTGAATTGCAATGGGTATATCACATTTGTCTGCAGGGATTTTTTAATTTCGTCCATGCCCATTACGTCTTTAAAATTTCTAGTGGGATGTTTGACGTATCTGACTCCCAATTCATTAAACCGTTTTACATGGTCTATTTCGCTGCCATCTTCCGCAGTAGTCGATTTCAAATATTGGATTCTTGTCTGAATTAGGTCTGTAAGAGTGCTTATCTTATCTTCAAAAATATTTTTGTGAGTTTTCTTAAATTCTTGGAGCTCACCCAGAACATTCTCTAAACAAGGTAGGTTATGGAAGCCAGAGGATCCTTCATTCTCTGAAGCACATTTTAAAAATGACGAATATATTGATTGTATCTCAGTTTCCATTGATTCTTTTGGTTTTGGGGGCATCCTGATTAGTCCTCATTGTCATAAACTTGGGCCTGTGGGTATACTTTTCTTGCAAACAAGCCACTTTTTACGGTCTCTATCTCTACAGTTAGGGCAAATTCATTAGGAATTATGCCTACTTTGCTCAATTGTTTAGTAGTGCGTTTAGTTAGATAGAGAAAATCTTTGTGTTCATAAGCTGGATGGAAGATCATGAATATGGGTAACCCTCCAACACTCTCGTACATGGTATTGTAAGTTTCAAATTCCCCACTTTTGCCAGACGGTTCAGCGGAAATAATTTTCCCGAAAACTCCATTTAATGATTTTAATGCATAAGGGTTTTTGAGCTTATTCGGATGTACGTACAAGAACAGATTCGATGCATTTTTATCGCCAATAACGCCATCTGTGAAGTGTATTGTTGATTTCAGTGTCAAACTCATGCTTCACCTTTTTACTGTTTTTATATAGTTAATTTGGAACGTAGATTTGATAGGTTTTAATTATTATTCCTTCTGTCCGGATTTTTCTTCATTAGTCTCCAAGCTTTTCTTCGCTTCACTTATCATTTCATCGATCTTTGATTCGGTATCATTAGTCATTTTTTCTTTATTTGACACGAATCTCCCTATTATATCTTCGACGTTCTTATCTGAGATTCCTTTAGAATCAACAGATCGAGTAATCATTTCAAGTTGTCCAGATAACCGGTCCTCTATTTGCTCAGAAACTGACACAATGCTCTCTATATTCTGTTGAACTTGAGACATCTGGGATTCGGATAGTTGACTTTCTGCTAAATCTTTGGCACTCTGTTTCAAAGATGCCCAAATATCTTTGGTTGTCTTGGCGAATTGTAAACTGAGATCAACATTTTCCAAAAAAAGTTTATAATCTTTCAGACCCTTGATGGCCCCTTCCAAGTTAGCTATATTGGAAGCAAATAATTTAGCTTTCGGAGAATTCTCACTGTCTATCGCAACTTTTAAGTTTTGCACATTTTTCTCGTAATTCCGTTCATATTGACGTATGGCTCTGTCAATATCCCCTTTCCACTTTGAAATTTTGGACCTTTTCTCAAAATTTTTTTCCTCTTCAGATTTTCTAAGTTTTATAGCCATTGATCCTCTATCTAAAATAAGGTACAGGAATTATTTAAATTTGCATATTGCAAACTATCTCTTTGTTTTCCAATTTAAACAACGATCCAGTGAAAACAACGCCAGGGATAATGATATGGATCATAAAGGGGATATTGGCAAAGTCGCACCAGTGCCTGAAAAAGTAACATCTTATTATTCTTCATAAAAATCAATGTAAGTTAAAGTGAAAAACACTGTAGACATAAGGAAGGTGAGTCTATTTCTCAAGTGTTAATTGGAGGGAAAATGGATGTTCTGGGTAGCATTCAGCATTGAATTTCACTATTATCGACGAACCACAATTTAACAATTAACATCGGGGAACAGATGATTTCAAATAGCACTAAAGAAGATAAAATTCGTTCACCAAGCGTCGGTGTGAACTATAGATATTGGCTGTTCGGAGAGGAGAGAAGGCATTACCGAAACTGCATCCAATAATAGGGGCATTCTGAAGAACCCATTGAATTGAGTTCATGAACTACTTACCGTCCTCGATCTCGTTAAGAAAAATCAACAGGCAAACAGCTAATCTTGGCTGTATCAACAGTGGGTTTTTAGACAGAAAACAAGTAGAGATTATTAGGCAATTATCAAGAAAATAAATAAGAAAGGACAAATTTATTAAAATAGAGCTTGTTAATTATCATTTACTTACTGGTTTTACAGGTTTTGTGGATTAATTTATGGAGTTACATTTGACAAGAAATTTTAATGAACTCTTAACATTAAGCGCGAATTGCGGCAAAATCGACTTTATGCAGGGAAGGCTGTACCTTGCAAATGAAGATATACAAGTTTCAGACTGTACCCAGGAAAAGTTTTGTGATATATTGGATCCTTACAAATCCCTCATTTTGGTATTTCCCGAATGCCTCTTTCATTTCAGCCCTTAAAGACTCATACTCATCTTCTTCAGGGCTTATTGCGTAAGATGTTGAAGAGTATCTGCCCATTACTCCTTCCAAAGTGAGATCCTGGTGGTTTTCCAGTTCAAGCATCTTGTAGCTTCCCTTAAAGAAATTATCTATTACTTTGGGGTCCATTAAAGTACCACCGCTGCTGTTATATTTCGGTCTGAATTTCTTGAATCTCCTGCAAATAGATTCATAATCCGAATTGAAGCTGTTTTCTTCATCAGTCTTGTC
>JAKBGP010000184.1 GCA_021833045.1 Thermoplasmata archaeon | reverse complement strand
ACCATATACCTTGAAGTTAAAATCTGAAGATACCCCAACATATTCATCCTTGTATTTGAATATATATCCGTTTTTGTGTTTAACCACGTCTTCAGGTAAATTACCGAAGTGGAACGAGAGTTTTATCTCAGAACGAATTTCCACACCTTCAACAGGGGTTTCGACATATCTATGAATCTCCGGGAAATTAATCGTACTGTATTTTGAGGTTGGAATGAAATCTGTAACTCTTAGTATTACCTGATTTTTTTTCTTAAATTCTGTTACAAGTATGTTTGTATTATCAATGTAATACTGGCTGGATTCAACATTCTGAAAATCAACAGGCTGAATTGAAAAACTGCCTCCTTTTTTACTGTCAAGGATCGAATCAAATATAGGGTCGGAGTTAAAATTCGGAAGACATGCCCAGTCAATTGTTCCATTCATTCCTACCAGGGCAGAAGTTCTGTTGCTTGCAATTATTCCGTGGTGTGAAATTTTGAGATATTCCTCAGCATTTAGTTCAGAAAGTAAGATGGATCTGCGTGATGGCATTAATGCCCAATACAATAAAATATAAATTTTTTGTTTTAATGTTCTCTATTTTTGAAAATATATAATAGAATGCCGAAAGGGTTGGGTAGCAATAAATAAACTTCTGTTAATGGTAGAACTTATCAATGTTTAAGGAGTTAAATCACAACGCAGATATTAACTCCAATAAAAAACAGTTATTAATGGAAAAAGTCAACTATTTACAAATTAATTAGTCTATTGGCTTTTTTTCTCCAATTCCACTAATTTTTCTTCTTCAACCAGATTTACGGACTTACCGGCACGGGCTGCAACTTCCGGCTTTAATTTTACTGTTCTGATTGCATAAAAGATGGCAAATACAAGATAGGCAGAAGCTCCTATTACAGCCTCAGTAATTGGAAATACAGGGGGTATTATAGATTCATACAATACCCATAGAAATATTACAGTTGCAATTATGGGTAAGACATAGTGCTCTGTGATATGTACTACTATGTAAATTCCATGGTGCTTTTCCTTCAGTCTGATGAATAAGGTCATTACGCTTGTATTTAGCAGAATGTGAGTTATGATGAGCCCAAATAGGGCAAGAGTTGTAAGAAAGTCAAAACTATTCCCTAGAGAAGAGGATACTACTAAACTTGATGACATATTTGTTAATAAGGAAACAAATGTATGCCCCATCAACCCATTAATTAACATAGTTCCACCAATTGCAAGAATGGATGCCATCGTACCAATAAACAATAATGCTTTGTGAGGAGTAACATATTTTTCGTGTAATTCTGCAAAGTAATGTGGGAGCACTCCATCCCGTCCCATTGCAAAATAAACCCTGCCTGCATTGGATTGCATTGCGACAGAATCCGAAAAAGCTGAGTTGAAAGCCACAAGGGAAAGCATGACTCCACCTGCTACACCTGTATAAGCTGTTGCAACTATTATACCAGGGATGTTAGCCTGAGCAAATGATGACATAAGAGAAACGCCCCATCCAACAGTTAAAGCATAAGCAACCTCGGTTAAAACAACTCCAACTATTATAAGACCGAAGACTAAACTTTTAGTTATCGCTCTACTGTTCACTGCCTCTTCTCCAAGTGGTGCAGAACCTCCGTAGCCAATAAAACTCGTCAAACCAAATATCATTCCAAGTCCAAGACCACTTAGCGGCCCCCCTACCTTATTAAAAATTTGGGATTTTGTAAAAGGGTCAAAAACTGCAAGCGTATTGTCCTTTGCCTCAATTATTATAATTGCTGATAGTACTCCCAGAAATATAACTTCAAAAAAGGCAGCTATCCTTACATATTTCATCTGTGGCCTTATTCCAAAAATGGATAAAGCTATAGGAGCCAGGATAAATAGGAGAATGAATGGAATCCATATCCAACCAGGTAGTGACATTCCAAGGAAATAGGATAGAACTCCTGGGAGTACAACGCCCCCAACATATACCGGTATAGCCGCTGTACTTGCTATCTGATACATAACATATAGCAATCCGCTCGTTATGGCTGGTGTTGGACCAAATGCTGTTCCTATATATCCATAATATCCACCAGCGCTTGCATGTCTTGTCGACAAGTGATAGAGAGTATTAACTTCGAGAAACATGGTTAGGGTTGCAATGAGGAAGGCAAGTGGAGTTAAAAAAAATGCAAAAGCTGCAGCAGATGTAATGAACGCAACTGTATCACATGCTGGCGCCATAGCTGCAATTTCCTCAGCAATAGCACCCCAGACACCTACCTGATTTTTCATCAATCTATTTGAGTTTTTTCCAGAATCCATATTCAATCAACTTAGTATTAGGTTAATGCAATTAGTATTATACTAATGTATTTAAAAATTACTATACGAGTCACATTTCTAATCGTGTATCTGTTCTATGGTTCTTCCATGTGGACATTTTCCAGGTTTTCCGAGCTTTAGAAACATTGTGTCAATCGAATCATGGTCCACCAGATAATCTATTTGTTCTGAAATTAAGCACGCACGATCGATATCCATACCATAAGTAACCATAAGCGTCTCGATTATTCTGTGGTTTTCCTCTATTTCGTGATAAAAAGATTTTCCCTTATTAGTTAAATGAATCATTCCTTTTACATGGAGTACAAGTTTTTTCCCCTCGAGTCTCTTAATAAGATTTAATGTTGTTGGTGGTCTAACGTTTAACATATCTGACAAATCTATAAGTCTCAGTGGGAATTCATCTACTTCATGATCCCCGATTGTAATCAGGCAGTCCCGTTCTTTCTTTGTTAGAAGTTTAAGGTTATTCATTTAGTAGATACCTAATTAAATTCGCATTATAATAGTTTTTCTTTGAAGGCCAACAAAGATTTTATTAAAACTTACGATTAATGGTTATGGAATCTAAAGTACTAATTTCTGTAAAAGAGCTGAAACAAATTCTTCATAAAGTTACACTTCTAGATTGCAGATACAGACTTACAGAACCCGATTATGGATTTAATGAATTTGTTAAGTCTCACATTCCAGGAGCATTTTTTATGGATCTTAATAGTCATCTCGCATCTGAAGTTAAATTAACTGGAGGTAGACATCCACTTCCGGACATTGATATTTTAAAAACAAGACTGGAGGAGGTAGGTATTACAAACGATACCAGTATTGTATGTTATGATGATAATTTATCTGGAGCTGGCAGATGCTGGTTTTTATTAAAATATATGGGTATTTTAAACGTAAGGGTTCTTAACGGAGGCTTTGATGAATGGAATAAATTTGGATTAGTTGTCGAGTCTGGTCCAGAACGAAAAGTTCCACCGGGCCATATTGATGTAAAATTAAATTCAGATTTGATTGCAACACATGAAGACATATTGAACCAATCAAATAAACATAAAATAATCGATGCACGTGAAACATACAGATATGAAGGAAGAAAAGAACCAATTGATAAAATCGCTGGCAGGATTCCTGGTGCTATTAATATACCATACACAGAACTGATGAATGGCACTGTTATGAAGAGAAAAGATGAACTAAAAAAACTATTGAACGGTTTACAGGATGGAGACATTTTATACTGTGGCTCTGGAGTCACATCATGTGTAAATTTTCTGGCAATGGAATATATAGGTATAAGACCAAAGCTATACGTTGGAAGTTACAGTGACTGGATAAGCAGGGATCTTGATGTAGAAAGAGACCAAGATTAAGTTATTAAAGCATGTTCCATAATTTGTATTATTAAGTATTGCAAAGCATATTAACAAAATTGCAATATTGACATTAGATAACGATGAAAAACATTTATATTATTTCTGCAAAGAGAACGCCTCACGGAAAATTTGGAAAATCTCTTTCAGGCATTAGTGCAACCAAACTTGGTGGGATAGCAATAAGAGGAGCACTGGAATCATCTCAAATAGATCAGGAATTGGTAGATGAGGTGATATTTGGAAATGTAATTCAGGCAGGAAATGGACAAAACCCAGCCGGTCAATGTAGTACACATGGTGGCATAAGATCGCAAGTTACGAAAAATACTGTTAATGTTGTATGTGCATCAGGGATGCTGGCAATGGAAAATGCATACAGGGAGATAGCTTTAGGAGAAAGAGATGTGGTTGTTGCAGGAGGTACAGAAAGTATGAGCAGAGGACCATACCTGCTATCGAGTAATTTCAGGTACGGTGTAAAAAACATGTTTTCTACAAGGGAAACCCTCACAGATTCCATGTACAATGACGGTTTAATGGACGCATTTTACCAGAATTCAATGGGGTTTTACGCTGATAAAACTTCAAATAAATTTAATCAGACCAGGGATATGGTTGATGACTATGCATTTCAGAGTTATACGAGAGCCATGAAAGCCACAAGAATGGGTTATTTCAAAGATGAAATTATCCCAATGGATGAATTAAATTTTGATGAGGGTATTAGGGAAACAAGCATAGAAACTCTTTCAAGGCTTAAGCCTTCCTTTAGCGACAATGGAATTCACACCGCGGGAAATTCATCGCAAATTTCTGATGGAGCATCGGCGCTGGTTTTAGCTTCAGAAAAAGCCGTAGACCAGTACGACCTCAAGCCCATTGGAAAGATCAATGGATTCTGGTCATCAAGTATGGATCCTAGGGATTATATTGAAGCACCTATAAAATCAACCAGGGAGATGCTCCAGAAATACAACTGGAATATAAACGAATTCGACCTTGTTGAGCATAATGAGGCATTTTCAGGAGGATGTATTCTTTTAAGGGATCAGCTGGGTATTGATAATGACAGATTCAATGTGAATGGAGGGGCTATCGCTTTTGGTCATCCTCTGGGAAGCAGTGGTTCCAGAATAGTGGTAACATTACT
>JAKBGP010000183.1 GCA_021833045.1 Thermoplasmata archaeon | reverse complement strand
CAGACAAATCTCTTTCTTCGCCAGTTGTGATGGACACCTTTACTTTTTCGATTACTTCAAGGCTGTCCCTTAGCATCCACGTTCTGTCGCTACCACTCATATTCCATTTTGGTTTTACCATTCTCGCTGCTGATTTAGCCAGTTCCGTTACGTTCTTCATCTTTTTTTCACCACCATTTTCCACTCCATAACCTAGTTTCCTCAGGCTTTCTATTTTCTCCGAAAATTGCTTTCCGAAACCTGTTCTCCTTTTCTCATTGCCGCCGAAAACCAGCTTATGAACATAATAAAATAAAGACATTGGTTGGTTTATATAGTCTAAAATCACCTTTGCTGTCTCCTTAAAATTTATCTTAGTTACAGATCCATTAACTACAACATTAAACGTCGATATTCTGTCAAGAACTCCTTCCACTTGATTACACCTGATTCTATCCCATCCCATTGCTGAACAAATTGAACTTCCGACTTCGATCCGTATTGCCTCTTGCTGATCCTGAAAGAATGGTGCATTGGAAAAGGCAAGCCTAATCAGCATTTTTGTTCTCCTATACAGATTCGCTGCCTGATAAATCCTTCTCAAAACCTCAGACTCAGATTTGAGGTCCCTAACAGAATAGAAATAAGCGCTGTCAAGTCTCACTTCTCTACTCCTTGTTTTTATCGTGTCAATTGAAAGTTTCAAATCATTCATTTCGGAAAGTTCTTCGGTGGCGGTATAAGATAATTTTGTGAGGTATGCAGACATATCAATGAAAGGGATCGCACCTGGAAACGAAAGAAACATCAAGCATTCATCGCTGTTTTTGGACTGTGGTACGAGATTTTTTCTCAGAGCAAATTCGAACTTGGAAATTCTGTCAATTTTTCCATTAGATATTCCAGAGGTGGGAAGACGGTTATTGAATGTCTGCGTGTTTATCCCAGAGAGATTCTGTCCTGTAGCTTTTTCTGATGCAGGATACGCATTTATCATGGACATATTGAATTTACTAGGAACTTTTGGCAATCTGAGGGAGTCTAACTTCGGAACTATTATCGTGGAAAGTATTCCGTTATAATTTATTGCATCCTGACCATGATTCAGGTCTGATAATACTTCGTCCATTAGGGCATTCCAATTGATGTCTTTTTCTTGGATGAGGAATGGCAGTAATAAAGCCGAGTTTCTTTGAATTTTACCAAGAAGCCCTTTGAGAATACTATTTTCGTATTTCGTTAAAATGGATTCTAATAATACTCTTAGTTTGTTTGCTTCAGTAGAATTCAGGGTAGATTTAAGCTGGACACATCTCGACATAAAAATTTTCAGTCTCTCCTCATTACCTTCAGCGTCAATTTCTTCATTTATTTCAAGACCGTCTCTTAACGAAGCTTTTTTCCTTTCATTTATGGTTCTGAAATTAACTGAAAAACTATTTATCATTGATCTAACCAGATCACTATATCCCTCAGCTGACCCTCTATTGATAGAATTAATTTCAATGTCTTCTAACCACATACATTTCCTGAACTTATCCTCATGACCTACATATCTTGAAATAGACTCCCTTGTATGCTTCACTATTCCTGAAGCAGAATTAATCACACTCCTGTCATTGAATGACAATAGATTTTCGGGTTCAAGAATCTGGTTTACAAGTTCCTCTAAAGTTTTTCCCAAGTTAGACAGAATTATTGAATTATCACCGTCCAGAACAAAAAATATTGCTCTGTTAGTGCTCCACAGGTAAAAACCGCCGTAATTTTCAATAGTCATTTTAGTAGCTTTTCTAGCAACATCTTCACAAGCATATAACGAAGTACTGGAAAACTGAATTTTCTTTAACAATTTCCCAGGAATTACAGGTTCACTACCCCAATATATTGATTGTTCTTCACTGTGAACACCATCGAAGGCAATATGATTAAATCTGCTAGACAGTTTATCGGCCAGTTTAGAAAAATTTGACTCAAATATCATATTGAATCTCTGCGTTGAGTCCTTTATAATATTGTATGAAGTTCCATTCTCAGTTGAAAATGCTGCTTGGTAGATCTCATCATCTGTAAGATTAAGATTAGTCTTTATGTCATCAAAGTACTTTTTTACAAGATCAAATAGAGATTCCTTATTTGCCATTCTGTAGTCTGCACCGGTTATCTTATTATAATCATGGAAAAGATAACAAAATATTGATCTTTTTAATGATATGATTTCCTTTGCTAAGTCGTTTGAATTTACTGGCGCTTTCTGGTACCAGTAGTCTAACACCTTGAGGGCCATTGAAATCCCAGAAAAAATATGGGCTAAATAATCCATATCGTTATGTCTTGAGAACTTCTCAGTTTCATTCCCTCCTTTGGCACACCTATTCCATTCTCCTGAGTTCCAAATTTTACTAAGAACCTCAGAAACTGCCCAGTCGAAAATTTCCGCGAGAAATGATGATTTGAAATCCATTATACCCATAATGTGGGTGTTATCCCAAGATGTATCTGTCATTTAGATTACCTCCCAACAACCTAGTCCTAGCCCTGTCTTTGAACCCAGACCACGATGATAAAGAACTTCGAGTATACCTGGATCTCCAATCATTTCCCCTCTAATGTCAAATGCACGAGTAATAGACTCTTTTTGGGAGCCACTGGAAATTCTTACAGTCTTAGGATGTTTTTCTAATACCTTAATTGAGATATCGTCAACGACGCTTTCACTAATTCCAAACTGATTCTTCAAGGACCACTTTGTGACGAGATTGAGGTTTTCTTCAACTCTTTCTGCATCAGTTACAAACAATTTCCTGTTGTCAAATTTTCTTACGAGAACAGGGGAAAGGGTTCTGAATCTCACTTGTTTTTGACCATTTAGTTTCCCTGGGGAATCTCTGACAGATTTAACCTCATATATTGTGTTAACTATCTTAATAAAAGGATCCGCGGAAAGTCCCAATCTGAAATATGGTCCAATTTTATTATCGATTGACCTCAATATAAAGAACCCACTCTGTATATCAAGTCCCCCATCGCCGTATTTTGCCACTTTGCTTATTATATTGCTGATTGTATGAATACCCGGTTGGCTTTTCTGATGTAGTCTTTTTATTTCTTGCTGATATGTTTGGAGCTTAGAATAAACTGATATTGAGAGATAATAATTGTATTCAAAAGGAATAATCTTTCCCTCGGTTCTTTCGATAGAAACAATTGAAGTATGCATAAAATTATAAGCTAGATTTCTATTTAAATGTTATGATACATAACGACGAAAATTCTTCTTCGCTGATAAGCAATAAAACAAAAATTACGTTAGTAAGCTTTATCGGATTTCAAGAACATCTAGTTATTAATTTTTTGAAGACGTATATAAAAAGAGACGTAAGAGAAGTGATCCTCTTTACCTCAGTTTTACCAAAGTCTGAAATGGAAGGCCAAACGAGAATAAATGTGGAAATACGTAAAAAGTGTATCAGCTTAATTAGGGATTCCTTGGGCAACATGGCAACGATTAGACTTATAGAACTTGAGAATATTTGGGACTTTCAGGAATATTATTCCAACCTTTCGAAAGTTTTCATGGACAGGGCCATATTGAACATAAGCGCAGGGCCTGCTGTTTTTTCAGCTGCAGGCATGATATGGGCATTGGAGAATGGTCACAGCGTGAGTTACAGTGTAGAATATCATAACGGTGTTAGACTTGTTTCTTCAGTGTTTGCACTGTTAGACTTAAGACCGTATATCAATTCCATCTTTTCCACTGACAATGTTGACAAGATGATTATAGATGGTCTGAAAAACGGCCTTAGCAATACTTTGCAGTTACACGAATATGTTAAAAGTGTAATGAGATTTAATATATCGCTAAGATCCATAGAAAATCACATTAAAAAGTTATATAATTTAGGTATTGTAGAAATAACAAGGGGAAGAATCAATAAAATTAGTTTCAGTCAAAATTGGAGCAAAATTGGAGCTCTACTACGAAAGCTATAGAATTCGAACAAAGACAGTTACATTATATTTAACCCATTAATATTCAATACAGGGTGGCAACTGAGTAATATCATAGAGTTCAGAATTATGTGTATAATTATGGGGCAGCCTTCCTTTCGCTTAACTTTCTGCAACCAACTTCCTGCAGTTATAATACCATATAATGACTCTATTGAGGCAGATCTCTTACGAACCAGCTCCTCGATATATATTATCTCCTTTATCACTCTCTTAATTATATTTAAAGAGGGAAGCGCTTTATATTGTCTGGATACTGGAAATATATGAATAAGATGTTAAGGTGTCTTCTTCACATTGTAAAACGATCTGAGATACTTTTAAGATCACCTTTTCCTGAAGTGATTAAATCTATCTATGGGTTCCGTAGTATACAATCCGAATAACGCACTGAGACCAAACCCCCATTTCATTCAGGCGTATTGGTTTCAAGAGTCTTGAACAGTGCGTTACTGGAAATCAACTCTTGTAAACATCTTGAATATCCACTAATCCAGTTTATGTATACCATTCACAAAAAATAGAAGAGTTCCTTTAATTACGATTATAGAGATCTTTCTATGAAAATGTCTTAAGCAATCAATAAAAATCAGAAAAAATCAAATGAACTTGTAGAAAAGTTTGGGATACGTATACATAATGTTTAAAAATATAGGAATCACAAATAAAAAATTCTATCCAAATCCTATTCAACAAACCTCCATTCCATTTCTAAAGACTGAACGAAGAATTCCGTCACACCATCTATATGGCAGCTCAGACGGATCATTAATATTAAAAATTGAAAAATTCGCTTTTTTTCCAGGCTCAATTGTTCCCATTCTATGAAGGAGACCAAGAGATGCAGCGGAATTGATTGTGGCAGAATTAATAGAT
>JAKBGP010000182.1 GCA_021833045.1 Thermoplasmata archaeon | reverse complement strand
CATTCCTTACTATAATTCTTTCCCTTGGAACATTCGTTGCAACTGCGAGTTTATTCCACCATTCCATTACAAATGGAGAGGGTTCAAGAACATGGTTATTCTCAAGAAAATCACCATATGATATGAGTATCTCCCCCAGATCTGTGATCTCAACTACCTTTTTTACAACCTCTTTAGCCTGCTTTTCGTCCCTGATTCTGAGGTGTCTTCCGTCATCTAAAAGAACCATGGGGCCTTCGATTTCATCACAGGGTGTCATTGCGGCTGCCTTTCCTGGCAGCTCTACCTTCAGCTGGCTTCCGGTGGCAACAAAATCGTCCAGTATGATCATTGTTGCAGGGTGTATGGAAGCTGCAGCAAGTCCTGATAACCTTGATCTTCCATATCTAAGCCTGAAGCCCCCAGGTCTGTTTGGGTAGCCGAAAACAGGCCTGCCTGCCACAAGATCTCCAAGGAATTTTGTGGCTTTCCGATCAACTGCATCATCTGTTGTGTTCTTTCCTGATTTTTCAAGGAAGTCCCAGTCATTTATTCCCAGTTTAGTGGTGTGCTTCAGAACCTTCTTTGTCTTCTGGAGAAGTCCTTCACATAAAACCAGACACATTCCACCCCTGATCTTGTTAGTTTTGAATCTTTCCATATCTCTATGACCTGAGATCTCCTCATCTTCACTTCCCTCTCCATCTATACATACTGGACAGTTCTTCAGGACATTCTTTATCTCCTGATCATCCGGGAGATACTGAAGATGTTTCACCCTGTTGTAACTCTGAATTTCCTCAATATATCTTTCTATTTCCTCATCTGTGATCTGGAACTTTCCTATATTTAGCTGTCTCCTCACAAGATCTGCAATAAGTACACTAAGAGCCTGAGCGGTTCCTCCAGCTCCCCTTATAGGCCCTGCATATACAACTGAAACATAATCTGTGCCATCAAAATTCTTACCTATGGTTACCCTGGAAATCCCTTCCAGAGGTGCAACAAGGATGCCTTCGGTAAGAATTGCGAGACCGACCCTCACTGACATATCAACGGCCTTATCCATCCCCTCGCCGGAATATTTCTGTGCGGTCCTCTTTGCCATCTCAAGGGCCACTTCTTCTCTGCTCATTGTCAGGGATAAATCTCTAATTTCCTGACTTATATCCTTTAGATTTAGCAGTTCTCCTATCCTGTCTGCCATATCATTGGCCAGTGGTATTTCAACCCTGTCAGTAATGTCCAGTCCCCTTGACCTTGCCACCCTGGCCACATCATAACATTCATTGACTTTTTTCCTGACCAGTAGCTGATAATCAGTTTCACTTATGGTGGCCATACCATATCATGCTCTCTGTTCCATTTGTACTTTTTCCTTCCTGAATTCAAATGCCATCTTAACAAGATGTAAGTGCAGTGGAGATGGTTTAAGTGGTCTAGACTTGAATTCTGCATGAAACTGGGATGCAATGAAATTCTTTCTGTTCTTAATCTCAAGTATTTCCATTCTTATTCCCTCCTCATCTTTTCCTGAGAATATAAGACCATGATCTTCCAGCTTTTTAATATATTCTGGATTAACCTCAAATCTGTGCCTGTGCCTTTCCATTATTTCATTCTGTTTATAAAGATCAAAGGCCAGTGTATTTTCACTTACAACAACTTTCTTGGCTCCAAGCCTCATGGTGCCACCCATATCCTTGACGCCAACCTGTTCTGGGAGGATATCTATAACAGGATTTTTTGAATCTGTTGAAAACTCCGTGCTGTTTGCGTCTTCAAGCCCTAGAACGTTTCTCGCGTATTCTATGACTGCGACCTGAAATCCAAGACAGATGCCAAGGTATGGTGTATTGGTTTCCCTCGCATATTTTGCTGCAAGTATTTTACCCTCTACCCCTCTGTATCCGAATCCGGGTGTTACAAGTATTCCATCTAATTTTTCCAGTACTGATGGATTTTCCTTCACCATATCTGAATCCAGCCAGATAATATTAACTCCAATGCCCGTACTCCCAGTTGCATGGTTCATTGCCTCTCTGTGACTAATATAGGCATCATGCAACTCTGTGTACTTTCCTATTATTCCTATATCAACAAAAGAGTCCGGGGAGAGCAGATTTTCCTTGTACGTTTCCCAGCTGTCCCTGAACACCGTGGTCTGCAAACCCAGCTGTGATTTAATAATATCGATTACAGACTGTTTTTCTATTACTTCAGGAACCTGATAGGCATTTTCCACTTCATAAACACTTATAACGGCCTCTTCAGGCACATCAGTGAACAGTGATATTCTTTTCTTCACCTCCTTAGACAGTGGGTTCTTTGATCTGCAAAGTAAGAGATCAGGTTGCAGTCCAATTTCCTTCAATGCCCTAACACTATGCTGTGTTGGTTTTGTCTTCTGTTCCTCTTCCCTTCCTATTTCCGGTACAAGTGTTACGTGACCGAGAAACACCTGTCCTTTTTCTTCCCTTCTCAGCTGCCTTATTGCCTCCAGAAATGGCATTGACTCTATGTCTCCCACAGTTCCCCCTATTTCGATTACAACCACATCGAGATCTTCGGCACTTGAAACTTTTCTTATCCGTCTCTTTATCTCATTTGTTATGTGAGGTATGATCTGTACGGTACTACCAAGATATTCTCCCCTTCTTTCCCTTTCTATGACTTCCTTGTAAACCTTTCCTGTTGTGATATTGTTATTTCCTGTTAGACTTCTATCCAGGTATCTTTCATAATTTCCTAGATCTAGATCGACCTCACTTCCATCATCCAGTACAAAAACTTCTCCGTGCTGGTATGGGTTCATTGTTCCTGCATCATAATTGAGATATGGGTCTATTTTTAATGCTGTTACCTTGACCCCACTATTAGTAAGTATGTGACATAAACTTGAGGCAATTGTTCCCTTTCCAATACCGGAAAGGACACCTCCTGTAATTACAATATACTTCATTTTTAATGAATAGTTGGCTGTTATTAAAATTGTTGTATCAATGATTAAAATAATGTTACAATCTTCACATATTAACCGTCAAAATACCTTAATTGGCCTTATCCGCATGCCGGTAAATAGAATCACCCAATGTTATTATAAAGATTTGGCATTTCTGAATTATATGGATCAGAATTCAAGATCATTCTGGCAGATAAAGATAACTGAGGCAATACAGGGAGATGTTGTGGTTGTGCCAAAGAATGATGGGATCAGCAATGTTCCTAAGCCCAGGGATTCTGGGCTATTCAGGAGATCTCTTGGTGAGATTAAGGGTCAGATAGCAGACTGGAGAGCATCTGTTCCAGGCACAACCCAGTGTGTCCACGCCGTTGAGTACAGGGATAGATATGAAGTTCATCTGGACAGGTATGATCCTGGGAAAAAACCTCTGGAACATCTCCTTTATGATTCGCCAAAATATGCAGCCATAATTGCAACAGGTGCCGTAGCGACACTTGCCGTAGTGAGAACACTCCTGAGAAAAAAGTAGATCAAAAACAGGAAAAATAATTTCTTTTTTTAAAAGTTTGGGTTAACTCCTCAGAGTATTTCCTGATTTTCCAGTTCCTTGAAAATATCTTCATACTTCTTTTCAAGTCCATCTTCGTGAACTGATAGGCTTGCGAACTGAATTATTTTGTTTCTTCTGAATACCCACTGATTTACCCTCCAAACTTTTCCCTTGCTTAGTGTTACTTCCTCTGCCTGTGTTTTCAGTATCCCATTCTCTTCAAGATCATAGAATGCGTCCCTTTCTGGTGGTGATAGAACATTGTCCAGCACATAGTCCTCATATCCAAAAAAATCTAGCAGGAAATCACATAGATCCAGGACGTCTCCTCTGGTTAATCCCTTTGTTCCGTAAACATTTTCAAGTGCCTTTATCAGGGTTTCGCGTCTCAGGACAACCATTGAAATCATGTGAGTATTACAACTACTTAATTAAATTTCCTATGCTCGGGAAAAAACTTATATTATAGTATTTGAATGGCTTCTCTCCTTTTTTTATTATTAATTTGTTTGTGTTAAATGTTAAGGACATACATGTTATATGTTGACAGGGATATTTTCATTATTCCATAGACTTATAATAAAACAAAAATTGTGTTTAAAATTCCAATATTATCTAATTACCGAATAGCAGTCATGTTAGTTTTAATTTTATAACTTGCGAATTGCGTATATAATTTAGTCAATAATCTGTTTTTTTAAATAGTATAATTTCAGCATTTTCAAGATACATTTGTTCCATGAACCTCTGGAAAATGAATTAATAGGATGATTTTTCTATTCAAATCGGTAAGGGTAATTTTAAATATCACTCTTAAAATACTTATCCGTTGAAAGTGAAATATATAGGTTTAATTGCAACTGTGTTACTTGCAATTCTTCTAATTTTTATGTCTGGCAATAATTTCTCTTCAGTTAATACCCATAATTTCAATATGCTAAGTCATGAAGGTAAATTTGCCCATAGCTCAGTAAACACTTCAAATGAAAATAAAATAATCAAATCTAATATTACACTAACATCCAATCTAACAGGGGCGAACATTACCATAGAACCGGGTGTCGTTGTTACTTCAGATGGATGGAACATTTTTGCAAACGGAAGCTTTTGTAACTATGGCGTTATAATTACCGGAATGACCCCAATGGACTCATATCCACTTTCCTACGGAGGTTCAGGAGCAGGGGCACAGAGCCAGTCTGAAAATGCAGGTATTTCTTCAGGATTCTCAACCCTGGCCCCTGGCGGTAAGGGTTCAAGCAGTAATACTGTACCCGGAGGGAATGGAGCGACCCCCTATTTAAAGATAAATAGCACTACAGAAAACCTTTTCTCATACTGGTACAGAAACAATTTCAGTAATTTTCTTTCTGGAGCTGGAGCACAG
>JAKBGP010000181.1 GCA_021833045.1 Thermoplasmata archaeon | reverse complement strand
AAGCCCCGTTTTTCGTTATTCATGAAGCTATTATACCAGCAGCTACAATTTTAATGCTTAATTTTCTTTTTAAAGACCTGCATGCATTTGTTATAATTAACAACATGAATCTTTCGATAGGAATACACAATCCACAATTCTACTTTTAGAATTCAAATTTAGCTTCATTTTGCCACCACAAAATAAGGAGAGAATTATTGCAGAACGAGACCAATGGGGGAGAATACTACGCTTCCAAGTTCCAGAGCATCCGTTATTAAATAGCTGTTAATACCCTATGTATTTAAAAGTATCTTTGGGTCGTATAATTAAAGGTGTGAGACATAATCTTATAAATTCCACTCCATTTGATTTCTATAGGACATTTTTATATAATACAGTACCTTTTATGAAGCACGAAATTCTCCTAGAAGGAAAAATGCCTGAAACCTTTCAAGCCATTGAAAGGAAGGAGGACCCATTGCCAATTTGTATAGAAATACACCCCACCGATTTTTGCAATCAAGGTTGTCTTTATTGTTTTGGTTCTGGACAGGGCAGGGAAGGAATAATAACAAGACAAACTCAAAAATATATGTCCATAGATGATTATTCTGCGCTTTTCCATGAGATGGCAAGTAAAAATATTAAAGACCTATCAATTTCTGGAGGAGGAGAACCATTTTTATCAAGTGATATATATGGAATATTTTCACTAGCGTTGGACAATGGATTAAGAGTTAGAACGGTAACAAATGGAAATGTTCTTAATCAGGGGTTAATTGATTTAGTTTTAAGAACACAAGAAATTAGGTTTAGCATAGATACGCCCGATCCGATGACCTATAGCAAAATGCGTAGGGTTTCTCCAGCTCTTCATGCAAAAACTATTAATAATATTGATCAACTAGTTAGGGCTAAATCTTTATCTGGTTCAAGTTTAGAAATTGGAGCTACGTGTATTGTTGGAGAAGATAATGCAGAGCAAATTGAAGCCTTAGCAGATCTAATGCTCGGACAACTTAATATCGATCATTTGATTATAAAAAGCGATATTTATGGAAATGTAAAACCTAGCTCTGGCGAGCAAGATTCAATTGCGACACAAATAACAAGGGTCGAAGATAAATATGGTGACAGAGTTGACCATAGATCTACTGATGATGAATTTGAAACTGGAAAACCTTGTGTAGTTCCACACTTTAAAGCAGTAATAAATCCCTACGGGGAATTTTATTCTTGTTGTCTAGGTGCACAGCCGGGGGAAAAGAACGGATACAGATTTGGAGATGTCAAATCAGAAATAGAAGCTGGAAACCCAAGTGCTTTAATAACGGTTTGGGATAGAACTAAAAAAGTTAGGGATCAAATGTATAAAAATGTTGGTTGCACCAATTGCAATCATACAGACAGAAGAATAAATGATGCATATTCAAATCAATAAATCATATGATTGAACGATTAGTTTCTCAAAATTCAATTATCGAAACTCCAAGAGTCGTAGAGGATTTTCAGGGCCTAGCACAAGTTGTAGAAACGAGTAATGACCAGCTAACTAAAAGGGGATGGATATTGGATCAATGTACATTGTGTGGCGACGCATATTACAGGAAAGTGAAAGGCCAAACTGAATCATGTAATTCTTTTGTATGTTCTGGGGGTTACGATTTTCTTAATTCTCTTGGAAAAAGAAATCAAAGGAGTAGGGTCACCGATGTTGTTAGCAAATTTACTGATATTTTTACTAATAATGGTTTTCAAATTCATAGTCCACTAAATATAACTAATGCCGTCGGAAATTCAATTTTTGTTGGAAATGTAGGACAAATTTTTGATGACCATATTTTTAATTCAGCTCCTGTAGAGGAACATACTAATAAAATTATTCTACAACCCGTTATTAGGTTTCAAGGTCAAGACTTAGTAGGAAAAGTTGAAGGCTTTACAACATCATTTGTTAACATCGGGTCAGAAAAATTAATGTCAAATGTAGACGAACATTCTAAAACAGTAGACTTATGGATGGAGTTCATGTCAAAGGTAGGATTATTCATGGGAGACCTAGCTTTAAAACCAAAAATAGGACAAGCCACTTGGGGAACAATAGATGGCATACAAACTTATACATTAAGATTTAATTATAAGGGTTTGGAGCTTGGTGTTGGTAATTATACGCTTATTCCTCAAGGCGATAGGCCTACGCTCTCTCAAAGTGATTTAACATTTGGTTTAGAAAGAATATTGTGGGCAGTTAATAAAAATCAACATTTCAACGAAGTTATGGGACCTTTTTCTTATGCAATGAGAGATGAAGATATTAAAATGGATTCATATAGAACAACAACTTTGATGGCGGGATCAGGCGTAAAACCAGGAACTGATGAAAAAGGATCAAAACTTAGATCCTTGGTTCAAAGATTCGGTGGGGTAAATGAAGAATTTAATCCAGACCTTGTTAAATTTTATTTTGATTGGTGGTCTCAGTTTACGAATTTACCAAATGATATTGGAGTTACAACGGAAATTTTGAGGGCAGAAGTAGGTAGGCAACGAAATGTTCAAATGCGTTCGGTTTTAATCGATAGTGGCATGCAAATTAAATATCCCAATACTCAAATACCAACAGAAATATTTGTTGCAGATTTACCTGATAAAGCATATGATATTTTGAGAAAGGAATTAAAAAACAAATGAAAGAACTAGTATATCTTGCCGGAGGAGGAAATGAATATCAGTCTGCTAGATTTGATAATAAGTTTTTTTCAGATCTTCAAACCAGATCTATTTCAAAGCTTATATTTATCCCATTAGCCCAGGAGACAGACCATTATCAACAGGCTGAAGAATGGTTTAAGGGCGTCTATAGCGGAAAAGGCTTAGAAATTGAAACATGGACTGAGCTAAATGATAAAAAAGTTGATCCAAAAAAGACAAGTTTATATTTAGGTGGGGGGAATACGATGCAACTACTAGCCCGAATTAAAGAAAGCGGATTCGATAAAAGATTAGGAGAGTTTTTAAAAGACGGGGGTATACTCTATGGTGGAAGCGCAGGGGCAATAGTAATGGGAGCAGATATTAGAACGGCGCCGGAAGCAAGAAGAATACAACTTGACTCATATCAAGGATTAGATTTATTAAATGGCTATTCTGTGGCATGTCATTTTACAAAAACAATGGAAGAAAGTGAAACATATAGCAAATTAAGGGAAGAAATTGGTTCACCTATTATTGCGCTTACTGAACTTGGCGGAGTAATTATTCAAGAGGGTCAAGTCAAAATCTTTGACGACAATGAAGTTAAAATATTTTAAAAGTTTTCTAGTTTTCCGTTTAGAAAATCTTGGGTAATTGATTCAATATTCTTTAACTCTTCTTTAACTATTTTTTCAACCTTTTTCTTGTTAGCTTTTGTTATTATTCTCGTTTGCCATGGGTTATTAAGTGGTGCACCATTTTGAGAAACCATTTCAACTATATTTTGTTTGTTTAATTCTGATTGTATTCTTTGGGAAATTTTTTTAACTAAATTTGCATAGATAAAACCGGAATAATACCTCGGGTTTTTACCATTAGTTCCCTCCATGCTCATAGGTCTGTTTGATGTTATTAAACCATTAGTCCTGTTTCCTCGACCAACTACACCAACATCCCCAGAAAGAGATGCGCCTGAAGCAGTTAGATAAATATTCATTTTTTTATAGTCATCCTTGGTATTTAATGAAATTTCAATATCATAATCAGGTAATAGCTTTTTAAGCTTCGTATTAATAACTTTTCCAATAAGATCTAAGTTAGCTTGATACTCTCTTAGAGATTTTACGAATTTAGCTATTTGAGGAATGCATAACGTAACTGAAATTTTTTTATAATTCCTTACTGCCATTATTTTTATATCTGTACCCAACCACGGATAAATATTTTTAGTTTCCCTAGAGTTTAAATATTTCTCAATTTCAATAACACTTTTTTCGAGATGAGATAATGGTGAATAAGCAATGCAGTATGAGGTGTCATTTGCAACGAGCTTGTCGTATCCTCGAACCTGGGTTTTTGTTTTAGGGTTAAACATGTTAGCAATTGCCCCCTTACTTTTATTTATGGTTCCAGGACCTGCGAAGTTTGTTAAGTAGTTATTAATAATAATATTTTTACTTTTAACTAATGGAAAATTATCATTAAAATGTTTAATTATTACATCTTTTAATATTTTATCTACGGGAATTTTTGTTGACCCAAATGTGTAGCTAATTCTACCGGCAACCACAATTTGAATTGGCTTAATAAATTCACCATGACCAAAAGACACATTTGTTTTTCCACCTACAACCATTAATTTATCGATTTGATGATGTAAAATAACTCCAAAATGATCAAGTGTATATTTGGAGTAATCTTTACTTACTTTAGCGGCAAGCATATCGGATATGGTATCTGGATGGCCCAAGCCTTTTCTCTCAATCGTTTCGTAGTTGTTGTTCCATAAGGGAGAGTCTGAGATTATAGAAATCTTGCCTTTTTTAATAGCTATTGGGCCGACTAAATACGACATAATTTATGGCTTTGATTATATCATTAACATAGCCAATTTTCAACTATAGGACTTGTTTACAGAGACACCCTTTTTATACTTTCTCATTTGTCTCATTTAGTCTCGAAGTGATACAATCGCTATAAGGCCTAAACGGGTCTAGACCGAGATGTTCAGGGGAATGGGATTCGAACCTTAAACTATTAATTGGTTCTGCTATAATTCTTCTGTTATGAATTTAAGTATTGGTATAGTCGGGCTTCCCAACGTAGGTAAGTCAACACTTTTTAATGCATTACTAAAAAAACAGCAGGCGTTGGTTGCAAATTATCCCTTTGCAACGATTGATCCAAACGTCGGAGTCGTAAGCGTTC
>JAKBGP010000180.1 GCA_021833045.1 Thermoplasmata archaeon | reverse complement strand
ATATCTATGGGCCCGACCGGATTTGAACCGGTGACCTCCGCCTTGTAAGGGCGACATCATAACCACTAGACTACGAGCCCGAAAGTAACCATATATTTATACACAATATATATCGTTTTAGAACACTGCATGACATATTACAGTTTAAAATGAAGCGCGAGGAGTGGGATTCGAACCCACGCTCTCTAAACGAGAAACAGCTTAGCAGGCTGCCGCCGTACCGCTGGGCCATCCTCGCAGAAATTGTCTCAATCTGAGAATCTTTCGTTAAGGTCATTGCTTACCTGTTCAAGAACTTCTTCAAAATCTTCATTTTCAAGATTAATAACTTCTCCAGATGGAAGTATTATTCTAGCCAGGTAAACGTCTCCATCCTTTGAAATCTCAACTTCAGCCAACCTTTTTTCCATTGACCCTGTAATCACTTGTCATATAATATTTTTTTTATAATCTAATTTATCTGTATGCTTATTTCGCAGCAAATCAATTATTATATTTCATAGTAATTATGCATGTATGAGAGAAGATAAGAAAGCACTTATAAGCACCTCAATGGCTCATTTCTCTAATGACGGTGTTTTTTTACTTTTTTCATCTCTTATAGTATATTATTCACAACCATCCACAGGTCTGAACATTACAATACTTGGATATTTTGCGACAATTTACATACTTGTATCTGGAATTGCAAGCATACCAATTGGAAGACTTTCAGATTCAAGAGACATGGACCCTGAGTTAATGTTCGCTGGAATTCTTATAATAGGTCTTTCAGTCGTATTGTTTGCCATTCCTTTCAGTTTTAGTTCAACAACCTCACTGTTGATTAAGTATCTGTTCGCAGGGGTTGGAGCCATTGTACTTGGATTCGGGCAGGCATTCTACCACCCACTTGGTGCAAGCATTATCAGAACATCACTGAGAGGTAAAGATTCATCAACTTATCTTGGGATAAACGGTTCATTTGGCAGTATGGGAAGGGCAATATTGTTATTTATTGTTGGAGTTCTGATCATAGACTTTAATCCATTTTTCGGTCTTCTTTTATTTTCAATTTATTATTTTGTGGCATCCGTTATCATATATCTTTCATCCAGATCGCTCAGGAAAAACGGTATTAATATAAAATCGAAACCTAAACCTTCTACTTTGAAACCAATGAAAGAATATCCTGGAGTAATAGGATTTCTGTCAGTTCTGACTTCCACCATATTCTTAAGATCTGTATTTCTGATGGCAATTGCAACATACACATTCAAATACATAGATTCTACTTATCATAGCAACTATCTTTCCTTTCTGTTCCTTTCTTCTGCTTTAACAACACCTATATTGGGTCAACCTGTTTTTGGAATTCTGACAAAGAAGATAGGGGGAAACAGGGCACTTCTGGCGTCAACCATCATTTCGCTCATGGCATTCACTCCTTTTATACTGATAACTGAAAATTTCTACATCTCACTGTCCTTATTTTCGATATATTCTTTTGCCGCTTTCACAGGTTTTCCCTCCATTTTGGGGTTTGTTGGGCAGAAAATACCCTTGGAAATCACTACCAGGGCAAGCACCTGGACTTGGGGTATTGGAAGTACACTTGGTGGTGCTACGGGCGTCATGATCGTTACGGAAATGCATAATCAACTGAACTATTCATTCAGGTTTCTTTTCGAGATAATGTTGATTTTCCTTTTACTCTCAGCAATCACAAACCTTTTTATTGGAAAATTTTCTTCAAGGCTTGAAAATCAGATCAACATTGAAAAGACATACACTTCCTAATAGTTTTCAATATTCTAAATGGTTTAATAGCTTGAAAAAATATTGGGATTATAATGCCTGTAAAAAATTCAAGGCTTCAGGAATTTAGGAAGATGGATATAGAGTCAAGAATACGTCTCATTGCAGATTTAACTGGTTTAACGCTAGAAGAAACACAGAAAATGGGAATAAATGGTTCTCTACCAATGGATACAGCTTCAAGACTGATTGAGAATGTAATAATGAATATTGAAATTCCACTTGGAATCGCAACGAACTTCACCGTTAATGGTGCAGATTATCTTATACCTATGGCGGTGGAGGAACCATCAGTGATTGCAGCCTGCTCAAATGCTGCAAGGATCGCAAGGGAAAAGGGGGGATTCAAATGCGACACTAGTGAACAGATAATGTTTGGACAGATTCAGATTTCCGGGATAAATGACAGAGAACATGTTGGCTCAATTATAGAGGCAAGGGAAAATGAAATTCTCGCTGTTGCAAATAGAGTGAGTAAAACACTCAGGGAGTCGGGTAGAGGGGCTAAAAAGTTATCTATAAGAAATGCCCAGTGGGATGATACATCCATTATTGTTCATCTGGAAGTGGACGTTGGAGATGCAATGGGTGCAAATGCAATCAATTCAATGGCAGAAAAGGTCGCACCGCTTCTTGAAGAAATATCGGGGGGAGAGGTCATACTGAGAATATTGAGCAATCTTACCCCTCTAAGAATTGCGAGGGCAAATGCAATCTTTCCCTCAGAATTGATGGGTGGAGAGAAGATGGTTGACAGGTTCATAAAAGCCGCCAGATTCGCTGAAAATGACACATTCAGAGCAGTTACACACAACAAGGGAATAATGAATGGAATTGATGCAGTTCTTCTTGCAACAATGAATGATTGGAGACAAGCAGAAGCCAACGCACATGCTTATGCATCATTGAACGGGAGATACAGGTCACTCACAACATATTCAAAGACAGAAAACGGAGATGTTTCAGGTTCAATTGAAATACCTCTTGCAGTTGGAACTGTCGGAGGAACAACAGCGAGTATACCAAAGGCTAAAATATCAATGAAAATTTTGGGAGTAAAGAGTGCATCTGAATTTCAGTGCGTTCTTGCTTCAGTAGGCCTTGCGCAGAATTTTGCTGCTGTGAGAGCCTTAAGCAATGAAGGAATACAGAAAGGGCATATGACACTTCATTCAAAAAATATTGCCATATCAGCAGGGGCACTTTCTGAAGAAATTGACCTGGTGTCCGAGTTGATGGTAAAGGAAAAAAACATATCAGTGACACACGCAAAAGAATTGATTGAAAAGATCAGAAATGGTGAGGTATAGATGGCAAAAACAGAGTTTGAAAGTGACATGGCATTGGTGGAGAAGAGCATTGCTAAGACAAAGTACATGGATTCTATTAGGTTGCTGAATCAGCTTCTTGATAAATACAAAGGCAAAAAAGAGGAAACTGCAGATATTCTTAGCAAGATGTCACAGGCATACTATGGCCTCGAGGGAGTTAAGACTGATAACGCGATCAAATATCTCATAGATTCGCTGAATATCAGGAAAGAACTTAACCAGCCAGATATAATTTCTCTTGAAATGATGAATCTTGCATATCTTCAGGATGAGATCGGAGATCCAAAGGTAGCCATTACTACTCTTTCCGATGCACTTGAAGTATCAAAGATATTGGAAGATCAGAATCTAATACTCTCTATAAGATGCGCCATGGCTGATATGCTTTCCGAAGTGAAATCATCCATACTTGAAGCCAAGAGAATTTATGCTGAGGTAATGGAAGAGTCTGAGAAATTAAATGATTGGGAGAATTATTTTGAAGCATGCGTATCACTCATTAAGATCATAAGAGATCAGGGAAATCTTGATGAAGCAAGTTCCGTAGCAGATCATAACATTGAAAAATCAGAGAGGGTAATTTCAGGTCTGAAAACAAAGAAAGAGATAGAAGAGTTCAAGGAAGTTGTATCATATCTATATGACGTTTCAATCGATCTCGCAATGGAAAACCAGGATATGGAAAAGGCAATGGATCTTGCAAAGAAACTTAATTCTGAGAAATGATGTCTTTCAGGTTTTTTGATATTTCTTTTTTGATATCATCATAATTTATAAAGAGATCATTCATTAGGGACCCCAGCCTGACAGTATTGTCGATATATTGAAGTTCCGGAAGTTGTTTTTTCATTCTGTCAAGGATATCTCTTTTTGTTGCAACCCCCGATGAAGTAATGATGTCAAGCATCCTGTCGGGCAAACTTTGTTCTACGGGATTTTCCTGGAATAATTCTTCAGTGTTGAAGGACATGTCAATCGTGACTTCAACCCCTGAAGTATTAAAATTTATCTGCAGTTTATCACCAGTTTTTGAAAGCAGTCCTTCAGAGATGCATCCCGTGAGGAATTTATCAAGATCCTCCTCTTTCATTATTCTACGCTTATGTACTAATATATTTTTAAAATCATCCTGTTTCAGTGCATTCCTTTCTTTCTTTTCCATTGCAGTCAAGGTGATAAGTTTCCTTGCCATGCTCTTGTCCATGATATGGTATGCTTTTATGTTATAAATCATATCCCCGACTGTCACTTTGCTGGAATATCTTGAGATTTCTTATTTAGAACATATGAACATCTTAAACATTAATCCATAATATCAAATCCCGAGCAACCAGAAAAATGATTGCGCCTCTATATTTCTGAGAATTCACACAATGTAACAATTGGGTGATATAGTGACATCCTCCACAACTAACGCAGGTTGTTTCACGTTCCAAGACATAAGTTACCATTTCCTGCAGAACTCTAATCTCCGCAAGTGTGAATTCAAGTGTCCCCTATCGTTATCATTCTTTGCACTTTTATCCAGTTCGGAGGACATAGTTATCTTAATATTGCAGTTTCAATAAGAATCTCTACCTTATATCCCATCTCTTGCGAAAGTAAAATTTCTTCTAGTATATGTTAATTATCTGAATTATTCAACAAGTTACGAACAATTTATTTATTCTAAAATAATACGCCGATGAAAGATATTGAGGGAGAAGATCAGAAAACTATTTGAAAAAACAATGGAGAACCCTGCAGGAAAATGGGCAATTGTCGGTGTT
>JAKBGP010000179.1 GCA_021833045.1 Thermoplasmata archaeon | reverse complement strand
TCTTGGTATCAGGAGAAGGCTTGCACCTCTGGTTGACAATGATAGATATGCACTGGAATTCCTCAACGCTCTCATAATGTCATTGCCTGGTTCTCCAATTCTCTATTATGGGGATGAGATTAACATGGGTGATAATATATATCTCGGAGATAGAAATGGTGTAAGAACACCAATGCAGTGGTCTTATGACAGAAATGCCGGTTTTTCCAGATCCGATCCAGAACAGTTATATGCACCTGTGATAATAAATTCCAATTACCACTATGAGGTAAATAATGTAGAATCAATGTCAAGGCTCCCATCCTCATTTCTTAACTGGCTAAGGAAGCTAATAATAACAAGGAAAAGGAGTGCTCAGGTTTTTGGAAGGGGAACCATAGAATTCATTCATTCAGATCAAAAGGAGATTCTTGCCTTCATAAGAGCATATGAGAATCAGGTTATACTGTGTGTTTATAATCTATCAAGAAAACCATCCTATGTGACTATTGACCTTAGAAAGTATTCAGGCTGGCATGTAAGGGAAATGATAAGTCTCACAAGATTTCCAGATATAGGGGAACTTCCCTATTTCTTCACCTTACAGAGAAACTCATTCTTCTGGATGAGCTTGGAGAAACCAGATGCGACATGAAAACTGAAGAGATTATTAAGAAAAACAGGGAAAGAATATTCAGGGAAATGGTAAATGAGAGATGGTATCCTCTCAAGGGAGGTGATCCTAAGGATATAGAGGTAATAGAATTTTATCCACAGGAAGTATCAGGAAATGAGCCTTTCATATTAAAACTAAGATCGGTTGAAACAGGGATGGTGATCAATCTTCTGCTCAATGTGAGGGATGACGCAAAGGATGAAACGGAAGATTCAATAAAGTCAGGAAAAGTTCTTATCATGATTAAAAAATTGCTGGAAGATGGAAGGACATCAGAAATCAGGTTCAATGGAAACGGGGATGAAATTCTCCAAAATCTGGGTTCTTATCATGCATTTAACGGAAATCAGAGCAATTCATCATTCATAATAAACAGAAAAGTGATAGGCAAATTCTTCAGAACATCTTCCGATGTGGAAAACCCAGATTACATTATACCACTAAATCTCTGGAAACATACTGATTTCAGGAACACACCGGAACCTCTTGGAATGATAACTTTAAGAGAAAAGGAATGTGTTATGACATTTTCAAGATTTGTGGAAAACGAGGGTGATTACTGGAGCTATCTCAATCGCATACCAGAAGATGAGAACTTTATCAATATTGTAATGGAGTCCGCAAGGAATATAGCATCGGTGACAGCAAAGATGCATTACTCTCTATCCACAGTAAGTGTTGAAGGATTTGAAGCAGAACCATTCAATATAAAAGATATCCAGTCACTGGGAAACTCATACAGATCATATGAAGAAATGGTATTTGAATTATGCAAAAAAAGGGAGACTCAATCAAATCTTTTCCACGAAGTTTATGTTGGAATTCCTGTATTGAGAAAAGCAGGTGAGGAGTTTGAAAAATTAATGACAGATCACTTCCTGAAGCAAAGGATTCACGGTGATTTTCATCTTGGCCAGATTCTCAAGACAGAATCAGGTCCGCAGATTATAGATTTCGAGGGTGAACCAATGAGGTCCATCGGAGAGAAATCCTCAAAACAGAGTACCATGAAGGACCTTGCAGGTCTGATACGATCCTTCGACTACCTTTGCAGGGGAAGAATGAGTAAGCCAGGGAAAACATCCAAAATAATTGAAAATATTGTAATATCTGCATACCTGAACGAAATGATAAAACTAAATCCAGATTTCAGGGAAACAAAGGACTTATTTATCTCTGTGCTAAAAGCTTTCATTCTAGAAAAGGCAATGTATGAGACAATTTATGAGTCAAGAAACAGACCTGAGTGGATCCATATTCCTCTTGGTTTTATTTATTCATTCATAAATGAAGAAGAGGAGTGAAAAGGATAAAAAAGTCTATGGAAGTTCTCTAAGATAAAATATTCTCTCATCTATTCCCAGTCGCTTATTGGAAACAAGCGCGTGGAAGAAGAGTACTGAAGACAACCTGTTTACATATTCCTCAAGAACTGCCGGGATTTCCACTTCATTTTTTGATTTTACGAGATCCCTCTCAAGTCTCCTGCAGACTGTTCTTGCCATGTGAAGGCTTGTTGCCTCTTTGCTTCCTCCAGGAATGACGAATAATCTTATCCTCCCGTATTCTTTCCTGTAATATGTAACTCTATCCTCAAGCCATTTTACTCTCTCCGGGGTTATGGTTCTTCTCGTTCCCTGAGTTGTTATATGTTCTCCAAGAGTAAATAGATCCACCTGAATCTGTTGAAGATCTTCTCTAATATCATCCCATCTTGTATTAACAAGGGCAAAACCTATGAATGAGTTTACCTCATCTATATCTCCTTCTGTATCAATAATAGCAGACCCCTTCGTAACTCTCATTCCTGTGCCTGTATCAGTTTCTCCCTTGTCCCCTCTTTTTGTATACATAGTAGTTCATCAATAAAGTATAAATAAATATTATGAAGTAAACTTTACTAAATTTACAGATCTTTTCATGATAACCGTGTTCAGGTATTTATAATATAAAAAAATCCTTGAAATGATCTACTCTGTGTTATATTGCATATTATTATGTAATCAGGCACAATAGATATTCCATGCAGCTAATGGAAGAGGAAAATTATCTTACACTGAGAAAACTTACAAAAATTGCTATTTTCATTCTAGCACTGGAGTTCGTGACGGGTGTAATTTCAGCATTTACAATAAAATCACCTCTAAGTACAACAGACAGAACCAGGGGGTTATTCAACACATTTTATTTCATATTCTCAGGAGTTAACATAGCGCTACTTCTTCATGGTGTTATAGGACTGATCCTGATCATATGGAGTATTTATCTTTCTCTGGTTTCAATCAAATATGGAATTATTTTTTCAATCCTTACATTTATGGCACTCATAGCTCAAATAGGTGCAGCGGCAGTTGGGCTTTTTATTGTTGACGTTTACTTTAACAACAGCGCATTTTCACTCATAATGCTGGCAGCAGTCTTACTGTCAATTATACTCTATTTCCTCATTCTGTTTGTGGCAAAAAATTATAAAAAATTGAATCTTTAAATATTAAATGTTTTGGGATTAACTCCAAAAACAATCCTGAAAATATGCCCTAAATGGTTAAATCAGATATATCCTGATTTACCATCGTAAATTTTTGTTGCAAGGAATTTCTTGTCCTCAATCGGCCTGTAAATGATTGCGTTGAGTGCAACAGAATCCCTGTAGTATTTCTCTACACCGAAATCTTCGAGATATCCGTAACCCCCGTGGAATTGTAGTGCATATTTTGTTGCCTTTCTCGCCAGAGAAGCTGACAAATCCTTGAGCATAAGCAGCCTTATCTCATCACAGTCTTCCGCAAATAAGGCGAACTTCAGCATCTCCAGTTCTGATTTTATCTCTGCAATTCTAAAAGCTACTGGCTCATAATTTTTCAGTGGTTCATTAAACGTTTTTCTTACCTTCGTGTATTCAATAGCCTTGTCAAGTGCCCCTTCCGTTATTCCAAGGAAAATTGCACTGATATCACCAGAGGAACGAACCAGTATACTCTCTAAATCTTCTTTCTTTCCTACTTCTTCCCTGTCTGAAGGTCTAAAATCACAAACTCCCATGCCTCTCAGACCCAGGGGCTTGAAATCATTGATCTTTTGAGCAGTTCCTGTTCCTGAAAAGACAACACCATTTTCAGAAAGATCGAGATATCTATTTGATTTACTATTCAGGGCTCTTTTCAGAACTTCATTATCCTTATTTTCAGCACTATCATCAGTCAGTCTTGAAATCGATATTGCATAAGAATCCTTGCCACCTATCACTGCTTTAATCTGTTCCTTTTTTCCCTTATCAGAAAGTAGTTTCAGAACAATGTCGTTATGGAAGAAAACATATGCTGCAACAGAAGGAGATACCTTTGCCAGTTCAAAGAGAATCAGTCTATGGCTAAGGGGATCTAATCCAGCTCCTCCAAACTCTGATTTCAGGGTTGATCCAAGGAAACCCTGTTCTATTATCTTCTCCTTAATTATGTCTGGAATTCCTTCTCTTTCTACCTTTAATGACAGATCTTTCAGATTTTTATCTGCAAATTCCTTAACGGTTTCCCTCATTAATTCAGCCTGTTCATTCATTCTTATCACCCTTCAATATCATTCTTGAAATGACTATTTTCTCAACTTCGCTGGTTCCTTCCCAGATCTCCATTATCTTTGAATCTCTGAAGAATCTTTCAATTTCAGTATTGAGACCTGTCTGTCCTGTGATCTCCATTGCAGTTTCAGCAGCAAAACTTGCAGTCTCTGAAGCATACCCCTTTGCCATGCTTGTAAGGGTTGGATTTGGCTTATAATTAAAGAGGAAGCTTGCAGCCTTGTACATCAGAAGTCTCGAGGCTTCAACCCTTGTTGCAATTTCAGCCAGTTTGAATTTTCTCTCCTCACCAACATATTTTCCTTCCTTTTCCAGTTTCTTGAGGTATTCAGTTGTTCTGTCCAGTACGCCCTGTGCGATACCAATGGATTGCGCAGCTACAAAGATTCTTGAAATGTTAAAAAATTCCATTATGTAATAAAATCCCTTGCCCTCTTCTCCGACAAGATTTTCGGCTGGTACTTCAACATTATTCAGTATGAGTTCTCCAGTGTTAGTTGCCCTCACACCAAGTTTTCCTGTGAGTTTGTTGGAATCAAATCCCTTGAACGTTCTCTCAACCACAAGCACACTCAATCCTCTGTGTCTCTTTTTAGGATCATCAGGCGGAGATGTTCTGACAAGCATCACAAAAAAGTCAGCAAGTGTTCCATTTGTTATGAACATTTTCGATCCATT
>JAKBGP010000178.1 GCA_021833045.1 Thermoplasmata archaeon | reverse complement strand
AAAACGAAAGGTGAAGCGATAAAAAAAATGATAAAGTTTTTTGAGGCTGAGATAAAGCCTAAAAGGCTTAATGAGAAGGAGTATTTTAAGTGAGAACATGAGTGAAGATTTACGCAATTGGAAGCCGCTAGAAAATACTGAATACAATGGATATGAGCGCAGAGGTAGACACGGACAAACAAAGAGAGCTTATACTATAATATACTTTAAAGGTGAAGGTGGTGCACTTGAAGAGCATTATGGTGGCTTTGACATAATAAGCGGCCAAGTTAAGATATGGTACACCGATAACGGAAGAAAAACACAGCAGTTTGTGCCTCGTTCAGCATGTGAATTTAGTAAAACGAGGTCCGGATACACAACGTATTATCACTGTGTGATTTCTAATGGAAATGCTAAAAATGGTGAAAAAATGAGCAACAAGGATGAAGGATATGGTCTTAACAGAAAACCAAATGAAGGAGAGCCTGTGACATTTAGAAATAGAAAGGAGCAAGTAGGTTTGATAGAAAGAATAACAGGTAGATCTAGTGCAATATACACAAAAAGACGTTATGAAGACAAATTAAAGGAACTTTGGTCAACATTTGACAAGACAATGGATGGCGTGAGCGACCAAAGTAGTAAATTAAAAAAAGCGTATACAAACGTTCCAAAACTCAAGAAGAATGTTGAAACAAACAGAGAAGAATGGCATGAGACACTAACAAATCTTGGCAATCTTGTAAATAAATTAACAGAACATGAAAAGGGAATGTGGACGGAAACTCAAAAATCAAGGAAAGTTAAGGGGTTGAAAGTCCATCAGAAATTCAAAGATTCTGATGTTGATGAAATAAGATTCAATAATATGATGGACTACATAAAGCAATATCCAGAATTACAAGCAAAAAGCGCAATTACGGAAGCTGCAGTTTCTGTAAATCAGAAACGTGAAAAGGTCATAAATGCACAGGCTGAACTTGATGGCACAATAGCTGAATACAACTATCTGCTAAATACTTTTGAGGATCTAACTGATAGCGCAGATAGTGGTCTTAAATCATTTGAAGAGCTCGTAAAAGAGGCAGAGGTTAAGGTCAACAAATCGCCTTACAACACCAATAGACTAGTCCACATAGGCCAAACGGCTTATGAAAGAGAGGCAACACTTCTTGATCTACTTGAATACAGAGGTGGACTTGAAAATAGGAAAATTGCATTAAAGCGCGTTAGAGACGAACTTTCCGAATACAAGAGAAAGAAGTTCACAGATATCGCTCATTGATAATAAGGTAGTTTTTAAATATTAGTTTTCTTTAGATTAGTATGTTGTGATTAGATGACTGTCAAACTAACAGATCAGGAAATTGCAGATCTAATTTCAGAGCGGAAACCATTGCCCACGGATTTTGCTGAAAGATTGAATAGTTTCAAAGATAAATACAATCATAGAGAATCAGAGTTAGAGGTAACAGGAGTTAAAAGGTCTAAATTTATAATTATAATTAGACAAAATAAGTCAAATCCATTTGATTTTTCCGTAATACTGGCTTTTAGGATACCTGGTTCTAATGTCATATTCAGATTGAGAAGATACAATGGTAAAAGTCATCGTCATCGCAATAAAATAGAAAATGCACTCTTGAACAGGACTTATCATGTTCATAATGCAACTGAAAGATACCAACAGAATGGATTTAAAGAAGAAGATTTTGCTACCGAAACTGATAGGTATGCAGATATAAATGGCGCATTAATGTGTTTATTACAGGAGTGTAATTTTACAAACCCTAATGGTAATTGGCTTACAAAATATATTTAAGTGAGAAAATGGATATTAAAACTATAGAGAAGGAATTTAAAGAAAAGGTATGCAAAGAAATAGAAATATCACAGGAGGGTCTAAATAGATATGTTATCTCTACACCATTTACTTTTGAGGATGGGGATGAATTTGTTATAGTGCTAACAAAAGTTAGAAACGATTGGGTGCTCACAGATGATGGGCACACGTTCATGCATCTTTCATATTTTCTAGATGTTGACGATTTAACCGAAGGTAACCGAAAAGAGATAATAGATTCAACCCTGAATATGTTCTCTGTTAAAAATGAAAATGGGAAACTGATATTGCCAGTACCTAATAGTGAATACGGTGATGCGTTATTTACGTTTATTGAAGCGTTAGTAAAAATATCTGATGTCACTTATCTTTCAAGAGAAATCGTAAAATCTACTTTCTTTGAGGACTTCAAACATCTGATTACTGAAAGCATACCTCCTGAAAAAGTAAAGTTTGATTGGCACGATGAACGCAGAGACCCTCAAAAACATTACATCGTAGATTGTAAAATAGAAACTAAAAAAGAGAGACCATTGTTTGTTTTTGCCATAAATAATGATAAACGCGCAAATGTAGTCACTGTGATCTTACAGCATTATAAACTCCTGAATGTTGACTTTTCATCTCTTGGGATATTTGAGAACTGGGAAGAAATCAGTGATAAGAAGGCACTGGCTCGATTAGCAGATGTTATTGATAAACAGTACTCAAAAATTGAAGGAAATGAGGAGGATATCACCAAATACCTGAACAGGGCAATTAAAAACTAAGTTTCTTTTTTATTATTACCGCTCTCATAAGTACTGCTTCTTGTGTCTTTTCTCGCAATTGTTTCATTTTACCCTTTCCTCCAGCCCATCTCCTGCCAACGCAGGAGGGGCTTCCGGACGCTCCAACGAGCTTAAACTAGCCAACTAGCAGTCTAAGGGCACCCGTGGTCGTCGCTTTTGAGTGGTGGGCAAAAGCGACAGGACGAGCCTGCCGAAGGCAGGCGAGTATTACTGCACTGCACTCAGAACTGTAGCCGATTCCTTGTCTGCGGTGATCCGTCGACAAAAAACAGGCATTTTTGAGTCTCGACGGAGCTTTACTGCACTCACCTGCCTTATTCCAATAAAGTTTGAGTGCAGTTAGTGACAACTCCTAGGAAGTGACAGCAGAATGCCTTGTTGTCACTAGTCCGTCGACAAAAACAGAGGGTTTTCGCGCTCCGACGGAAGATTAGTGACTGCTCCTTACTGACTGACAGCTCAAAAGTGGTGTTTTGCCTTGTTGTCAGAACAATGACGACAAAATCAGACATTTTTTGAGCTTCGACGGAAGATTACTGACAGCTCAAGGGTGCTTAGGAAACGGAATAGTAACATTGAATGAGTCTTTGCCATCTTTATGAGATGAAAACCAATTTTCTTTTATCCAATTCCCAATAGTTATAATCTCATGCTCCAAGCTTTGCATTTCGCTTATATCGCTTAAGCGGATAAAGACTATGTCGTTCCTATCACCTTTTTCAAGTAGATAACCTATAATTGTATATAGACCTGTTCCCGCCTCTGGATTATTATATGAGGTCACAACTGTTACTCTGTTTCCATGTTTATAGCAGGTGTATAAATTGATATAACGCGCATACACATCCTTTGCCCTTGTCAACGTTTCTTTGAACTTAGATAAACTTTCAGTGAGATTGTTCTGCTTTATAGTTTGGTCGTCCAATGGAGGAAGACCGAGATAATCAAGAAGTTCTAAGGGTGTCAAGGATGAAGGCTTTAGTCCATCATAAAATTTAGTAGCAGATGCTCGCTTCCTAAATTCCATTACTGGATCGACCGTGCTAAACTTGAAGGCGGTTAAGATACGGAAAAAGTCCTCAAGTATCTGAATATTATTGATTACTATCTCTAACTTTATATACTCGGAAAATTCTGCCTTGCTTTCTTCCGTAATTTTGTCATCCGGTAAGCCCAATATCTCTTTGTAATATATATTTTGATTCTCAAACAACCAAGAGTATAATTTTGACTTAATTATTCTTGATCCGGACGGAAAGTATTCACGTAGCATAACTTGTATGCCATCTTCTTTTGGGGTCTCCATGTCAACCACTTGACCTTGTTAAATAGTGTCTATACAACTATTAATTCATTTGGTAGCTATCTCTGCCAAGAAGCCACGTTTAAAGGCGTTGTCTATCTTTTCATATAGCTCCTCTGAATCTCTGCTAATATAGTGCATGGTCATTGCTGGACCAGAGTGCCTTGCAAACCTGCACGTTAATACCACATTACCATTAGTTGCCTTTGCAAAGTGCGTTATTGCATAATGTCTTAAACTATGAGTAGTTAATCTATGCAGCGTTCTATTCTTTCTTCCGTACAGGCTTTCATCTGATACAGCATAAGTGTAATCAAGGCCCGTTTTGATTATCGTCTCTCTGAAGACCTTTCTGACGTAGTTTTTGTCTATGTAGAGTGTCTCGTTGTGGTTGTTATCGTTGTCTTTGAAGAAGATGAAGCCTTTTGACTTTATCAACTGCTCTTTGTTTTTCTGGATGAACTCTACTGTTTCTTGGAAGAGTTCATGTGGTATTCTCAACGAATCAGATTTGTTGGTCTTTTCGCTGGTCAGTATCAGCTCCCGTTTCTCGAAGTCGATGTTGCTTATGTGCAACTTTGTGACTTCTCCAATCCTGAGACCCAGATACGCCTGATATTTGAAAAGCAGCCTGAACTTGTCGTTCGGAACATTTCTTAGGAAATGTTGCAGTTCAAGTTCAGTGAAGCTTTTGTTCAACGTTCCATACTTTGGCGCTCCTGACTTCTTGTACCTCTTCTTATAGGCTTTCAGAAGTTCTATTCTGAGCCTGTCCATCTTCTTCTGAGGAAGCCTGTTGACTACCTCCTGAAATTCACCTAAAAATCGCTTGTATTCGAACCCGTCTTTTCGTTTGCTTCTTTGGCTTTGCTTCTTCTTTCCGAACCCGAGGCTACCGTCGCAAATATCATTTGCTCCCCTCGGGATTTGAACCCGAGTTCCAGGGTTGAAAGCCCTGTGTCCTTGGCCGAGCTAGACGAGGGGAGCGCATTAAGAATCTGTCACTTACCTATTAAATC
>JAKBGP010000177.1 GCA_021833045.1 Thermoplasmata archaeon | reverse complement strand
GCCCTTGTTCTTCATTTCCAGGGCTCTCTTGTAAAGCTCCTCAATACTTTTCATTTCCATCCCATCGTCCTTCTTTATATGTGGAAATGGCTTTGGGTAATATAATTTTCATTGTCCTTGCCTTTAACGTCAGGTACAAAGCTAATTGAGCAGCTGGAAACAACATTCTACAATTGTAGAGAGAAAAAATCAGTTTGCGAATAGATGATTCTTGTTCTGATGGCTAATTTGAGAAATTTTGCATATGGAATATTCATTCTCTGGGAATGAGTAAGATATCATAAGATATATTTTATTGTAACGGGCAAATTGTATTCATAAGGCTTTTTTCCAGATTGGATCAGCAGACCTTTTGATACTAAATCTTCAACTCTGTAACTTACTGCTCTTTCAGTTATTTTTCCCAGTTTTAATAATTCTCTATAAATCTCTTTTCTAGTCATATTTTTGCTTCCAACTTGTGAAATTATTGCTTTATCTGTAGCGTCAAGAGAGAAAAAGTGCCTGAGCGGCGTTAGATCTGCCTCTACAAAGAAAGACCCTCCACCCAAACTTTCCTCCACGTTATAAAAGATATGGTGCCCATTCAATGCCGAATATAGTGTTAAAGCTGAGGAGAAAGTAGAGGGACCGGCACTTACGTTGATATATAGGGACCGATCTCTGTATTGGGATATAAATTTTAGATACTCGTAAAAATTCCAGATATCACGAAATTGAACTTCCTCAATGACTGCATTACCCATTGATTTTAGTATAAGCTCTCTAGCCTTGTTTAAAATCTCAGTATTCTGCACCCTTTTTTCTTTACTTGGTTTCAGAAAAGAAGTAACGAGAATAAAGTGTGCAATATGGAAATCTGAGAGTTTTCTGATAAATGGTATTACAAGTTCTTCATTGAACCCTATGAAAGATATTGCCAGTTTATTTGAAGAATATTTTTCTTCAACAAGCATAATAACCCTTAAATACGTTAAAGTAAATATAATTTATCGTGAAATCCATTTTATTAAGAGTCAAGAATACAGATAATTCACTACTTCCATACGAGCACAATTATACCCTGTCCATTGCAATATACAACAAATTGCAGTATTATCAGGATTCCGTTAGAAAACTTCATACTAAAGAGATCCAAGACATACATACAATTAGTACCATAATACCACAAAACCCGCAATATGAAACTGCAGGAATTAACTTCCAGAAAGGCTTCTTCATTTTAAGAAGCAATTATGATGATATTATAGATCACTTGAGACTTGCAATTAGTCTTGATGGAACATTAAAAGTTGGAGACCTTTATCTTGAGGTAACAGGAATTAAGGATACAGACGAACCGAGCTTTGATTCCGGCGATATTAATTTCAGGACTCTGTCCCCTGTGCTTGTCAGGGATCAAGAAGACAGAAAAACATTCAGAACACACACCGACGATGTTCCTGAAAATCTATCTCTTTCCATGAGCTGGTCGTTTTCATCATTTACTTCCAAATCTGTGGAGAAACCAACATTAACTATTACAAGCTTAAAAAGAAAAACTGTCAGGGTATCAAAAAGTGGAACTATTCTTGGTGCAGTAGTACTTCGGGGTTCGATACAAGGGGATCCGGATTTGCTCAGATTTTCATACTACAAGGGACTTGGATCCAAGACTGGACTTGGACTTGGATGTTGGGAGGTTGGTTGATGAAAATAGAAAATTCCAAGTTAAAAATGGAAAGAGTCATGCCCCTGAAAAATGAAATTATAACAGAATCCTATGAGTGGGCATTAGAACATATTGTTCCTGAGATCTGGAATAACCCCACATGGAAGAGATGTGCAAAGGGCGGGAGTGAGAAACAGTTCGCTGAAAAACAGGACATGTCATATGGGATGCATTACCTGACCGGCATCTCTACTGCCCTCAAAGTAATAGATTACGCAATATATAAAAGAAAATTTGATTTGTCCGTCACCGGGGACGAATTATCTCTTGAACTCAAGAAAAGTTTGTTTTGCTTCCTTTTCCACGATTACAACAAAGTGAGTGCCGATTCTTATCACATGAAAAATTGTGAGGAAAATATCAGTAAACTCGTGAAGGGAACCAAGCTAGGGGAAATAATGGATGACCTGGAACTTGACGTTGAGGATGTCTGCTCAACTGCCTATATGACAGAAGTGGGAACCTCACCAAATACCTTCTTACAACGCCGAATCGGGAGAAAATCCCTGTCTTTTCAGTATAATTTCAACACACTTGCTGACAGTATTTCCTCCAGATATTCAAAATCCTCCAGGCCAGGTGACATAAAGTTTGGAGGCAAATTTCTGATAGAAAGAAAAGACATCGGAATAGTGAGATTGCAGGCCACGCACATGTTTGCATTGACTGGTCTCCTAAGGGATTCCATAAGAAAGTATCTGGATGATACAGAAAGATTTTTTCTCTGGGATCTGCCGGATTCTATGCTCTTTGTCGGTGATAGGATTGCCCCATCAGAATATGAGGCAATTGCCGAAATGCTGAAAATGAGATTGAACGATAAAGTTACTCTTGAGCACACCATGGAAATGACAGATAGAACTATCAGGATGGAGGCGGCTAATATAATCCCCCCGAGGAAAAACGATCTTGACAATTTCATAAAAAATAAGTTTTCCGAGATTATGCATCTGCCTGATGGAGACCTGAAAGAAAGTGACAGGGAAGAATTCGAGAATTATTCCCGTGAAGTTGATAGTCTTGAACTGGATGGTTTTACAGTTAACTGTTTTGGTAAAACAAAATACAGAAGTTTTCTGATTACAGACGAAGTAGATGAGGCAACTGATGATATGCGAACAGCTTTCATCATCAGGTTCCTGCAGCTTAACAATGGAGAAATTGGAAAAATCTCTAAACCTGATTCTCCATTCAAGTCTCTTTTTGAGGCATTATCAAAGATATTTGAGCTTTCAGAGATTTACTCGAAAAAGTACAGCAAAATATTGGCAAAAGATGCTAAAAAATCCACTTTTCTGATTCCCCTGATTATAAGGAATTTTAGGGATTCGAGCGAGAAACTGTATGAATCTGCCCTTAAATTTATGGGAAAAAACGAGTCTGGCCCACCAGATTTTGTAAACCTGGTAAGGACACTTCTGGTTGATGATTTGCTTGAGCTTGCAGATGTACCAGACAAAAGGGAAATGTCAATTATTTCAGGAGGGCCCTCAGACTATATTGCCAATAAATCCAATCTTTATGGGGTCAACACACAGACGTTTAGCAACCGGCTTGTACCTTCAACCAGTCTTTCAAATGGTAGAATAGACAGCCTCTCATCAATGGAAAATCTTCTGAGAAAGGCAGTGATGAAATACAGGGATTCCTCCGCAATTATGTTTGCCAGGATTCCAGGGCCAGTACCTATTATCAGCACAAGAGACCTCATTAGAACCTATATACAGAAGGAGAAACACGGCAAATCCTCGGAATTGTCCGCACCTGATGAGTTGTTTGTAGGTCGAATGGAAATATCCCCACAGGTGGATAATTCATTTATGCTTTCCATGGGAGAGATGAGGGCAGATACCGACGCGGTGAGAATTCTAAAGCTGGTTTTGGATTTTTCAAGCATAACACAGATGCAAGTTCTTGTGGCTTATGCAAATTCTCCTGTGTTTGGAACCCAGAGAGAATCATTAAAATTTGAAATCCAGAATCCGTTGATCTCCTCTTTGGGATATAACGGGTTGAGGTGTGATCAAATAGATGATGCGAGGAAAGAAGTGGACATATTTTCTGGCGTTGCAGCCTCATTCTATTCAAGTTTTTCTGATTCCAATACTGCAAACGTTATGAGAGAGTTTGTGAGGAACCCTTTTTCCATATTTCAGTTCAAAAAACGCAATGGTGACAGTAAACATGATGATTTTATTTTGAAAAAATTCGAAGATATTCGTGCAATGGTAGAAAAAAGAGGTAGAAAAATGAAAAATTTAGAAGTGTTGGCCGAAAAAGCTGCAGAAATCACAAGAGTGAATCCGACTGACAGCAACAACAGCAAGACATGGCTATTGAGAACCGGATTGGATGCATTAGAAAAAGCCAGATCGTCACTCAGCAAGGGTCGAAAATATGATTTGGAGGAGATGGAAGAATTTTGTGCTGGACCCATATGGAGCGGGATAGAAAGAGACCCAAAGCTCGAGAGGTACAAAAACATAACAAAAGTGAAGGATTTTACAAGGGCGCTGGTAACAATGCTTAATGAAGATTTTGGGGGGAAGATACCATCAGGAAATGCCAGATCATACCTGATCTCGGCTTTCGAGTATATGTATATTATAAAATCTAAGGAGATGAAAAAACATGAAGAATAAAATTTTAGAGGAAATGGCTGAGAAAAATTGGATTATACCTCTTGATGAGATAGATCTTAGAAAGAATTACGGCAGTTTCCTGAAGATTGGAATTGTGAGCACAACAATAGGGTACTTCATAAACAGGAATAATGAAGCAACGGAGATAACAAGTGAAGAATTCTTTGGAGAAAACAGAGTTGTTGTTCCTGCATCGAAGTGGAGAGGGGCAGAAAGAAGCTATATTTTATCTGTACTCAGAAAAGGAGGGCAGATTCCAGCAGAATACTCCAGGAACATGGTTAGGAAGAAAGAGTACCTGCAGAATCCTGCAAGTATGCTCTGGGGAGATTCAAGCACTGGAAAGAGTGATGAAGCTGCGGGAATATCGTCAAGAAGCTTTTATGATTGGGCATACAGCTATGAATCTGTTGCAGACATCAGCCTGAATCTGCAACATAATTCTCTAGGCGAGGATGGCAGTATCCTGAAAGATGATGAGGGCAAGGTGAGTTCAAGTGCATTGCATAATGTAAATTATATCAGGCCAGGAGCGCAGTTTGTCAGATATGTAACCCTCGAAAACGTGTCTCCTGAAATGCTGATCATGC
>JAKBGP010000006.1 GCA_021833045.1 Thermoplasmata archaeon | reverse complement strand
ATAATTGGAGAAATATTTCCCCTTATTTCAACAGCTGTGCTCTTTTTTGTGACCTCAGGACCGCTAATTTATCTTTCAGTAATAGGTGGAATTGCAGGAGGCCCTGGCGGTATGAGAGGTGCTTTTTCCCCAGGATCAACAGCACTTGTGGCTAAAAACTGGAAAGAACCTAACGATAGAGTGAAGAAACTTGGACTGATGACAACTGTTGGGTCCATATTTGCTGTCGTGGGAGGTGTGATGGTTATAAGCAGAAGTGATGTATCAAGTTTTGTAGGAAATGCTGGATCCTACAGGACTCTTTTCGGAATTAGCTTTATTCTGGTTCTGATATCATTTATATCACTCTTTCTTGTTGCTGAAAGAAAGTCAGAAAAGAAAAAAACAGGTTTCGTTGGGAAAGGTTCGGTTAGACATATAGGAAAAACTGTTTTTGCTAATGCATTCAACGGTGCTGGGATAGGAATATCAATGCCCATACTTTCATTATGGTTTTCAGAGATGTATCCATCATCCACAACAACCATAATCGGAATTGTATTCACAATATCATATATATCAACTGCAATAGGTTCATACATTTCGTCAATATACAGGAAAAGAGGGGAAAAAGCAGCAAAGATTGGTTCCTATGGAAGAATGCTTCAGGGGTTGCTGATGATTCCACTTGCCCTTTCACCATATTTTTATATTGCCGGAATTTTTTATATATTCCGGGCGGGAATAGCAGGTTTTGGATTACCATCCAGGAGCAACATTAATGTAAGTGGGTTGAAAGAAGGTGATTATGGTGCTGGAACTGGATTACAGGCAAGTGCTGCAAGAATCGCACAAACTACTTCTGGAGCTTCTGGAGCGCTGATGGATGTATATCTGCCATTACCGGAAATAGCTGGCGGTATAATTCAGTTCCTCGCTGGTGTAGCATATTACGATCTTTTTGCACGAAAAAAGAAACCTGAAGTTGATGAGATTATTCAACGACCTTCAGATAAATGATAAGGGATAAAAATATTAAAGCATCTTTTTACCTTAACTTAGACCCTTAACAACTTATAAAAGAATGGAATATGGAATTATGGACCCTTTTGAACCAGTAAATATAGGAGACTTGACGGTGAAAAATAGGTTTGTTATGGCACCCATGATTTCTAATCTGGCTGATCCAAACGGTTTCACCAATGAAATTCACACTTCTTATCTAGAACAGAGAGCAATAGGTGGATTTGGGATGATTGTTACTGAGTATTCATATATAGACTCACCCATGAGCAGGGGATCTAGAAATGAGCTTTCCTTTGTTTCCTACGATCAGGCACCCAGATTGAAAAGACTCACAGAGAGAATTCATTCCCATGGTACGAAAGTGTTTGCACAGCTGGTGCATGCTGGAGGCAAGGCTCTTGCAGAGTACTCAGAAAACCCAAGAGCACCATCTTCCATGCCTTACCTTGGCAGGGAGACCGATGAACTTACCGTGGAACAGATAGAAGATATTGAAAATTCGTTTCTTAAGGCAGCGAAAATAGCCGAGAAATCTAACTTTGATGGAATTGAACTCCATGGTGCACACGCATATTTGATACAGGAATTCCTGTCCCCTTCGCTGAATAAGAGGAAAGACAGGTATGGAAATGATTTTGCAGGTAGATTAAGATTCCCCCAGGAAATAATAGACCTTATAAGAAAGGAAACTGGCCTAAAGATTGGTATCAGGCTCAGCCTTTATGAAGATGAGGAAGATGGGTATGATTCTGATTATGGACTTAAAATAGCCAATTCTCTGAAAAATTTAGATTATGTTCATTTCTCCGCTGGTAGGACAGCCCCGCCCGGTTCTTCGGCCTCATATTATTCTGAGAGAAATCATATTGGTAACAGGCTAAAGATGAAACCAGATATAACAACAATAATGGTTGGGTCAATTGTTGATATTGAATCCGTAAGAAAGGCTCTTGAAAAGAGTGATTTGGTTGCCATAGGCAGGGCTGCACTGGCAGATCCCTACTTTCCACTTAAGCTAAAAGCTGGCATGATGCCAAGACCATGTATCAGATGCAATCAGGCCTGCAGAGATTTTGGATTTGGACAGGTAAGATGCACTGTCAATCCAATAACAGGAAATGAAACCTATTACCATGCTGAACATATCACAGGACATGTAAAAATAGCAGGTGCAGGTGTCGCAGGGATGGAAGCTGCAATATATCTAGCTAGAGCAGGAATGGATGTAGAGATCAGTGAATCCGATAATAAAATAGGAGGCCAGATCAATGAAATAGATGAGCCCTCAAAAAGAAAAGAGTTTATGGATTTGTTAGATTTTTACAGCCAGGAGATAAAAAGACTCAGAATAAGAGTTAATTTCAACAAGAGAGTGTCAGAAAAAGATGTAGATATCTTTCTAGCAGGGGGAGATAGGTATGAGAATATAAAAGAGAATGATGATGTATTCATTGACTCAAATATTTACAAGAATCTTGACCAGGCACTTAACATCGCTAAAAGATGCCAGGTATATATTACAGAGAGGAGTCTCACTTCTCTGGACAGACATAGACAGATGGTGTACAGGCAGATGGCAGAGAGCAGGGGAATTATATTTGTAAAAGAACCTGATCAGAGATTCGAGTCAAGTAGTATAGAAAGGTTTCAGTACGACATATATGGGGCAGCCACAAGGGGAATTACAGCCGCAAGGGATTATATTCGACTTAAATCAGTGCTTTAGATTATTCTTCTCCCCTAGAATTCTCCTTTCCCTCCTCTCCTTATAATTTTCAACTTCTTCCCTTTCTTCCTGAGACAATTCGATTTTTTCCTGTTCGATAGATAATATGAATTCAGGCGGAATTTCGGTTGTTAGATAAACCTCTTTTGAGGCCCTGTAAACCGGTATTTTCTTCCTTAGTTCGTCGGTATTTATACCTATGACCAAAGGATCATCTACGTGGAATAGTCCTGTTACATACGTTTTCCTGAATGTGGAAGAGAGATGTATATACGTCTTGTCAGAAGGGCTAATCCCTGTTTCCCTGATTAGTGAAAACTCTTCTTCTGTGGTCTGGTAATAAAGTATGTCAGGTATATCGTCAACTGGAAGATCATCAAGAATTACTGGGATAGTATGATCGTATGTTGCTCTTATTTCTCCCCTTTCATTCACCTGATATCGCCCCCTTTCATCAGTTTTACCAAGTGCTTCTATATGAATTGGCGCCAACCATCCAAATTTTCTTCTCTGAGTCTTTATTGCTGGGACTATAGAATAAATTTTTGCATAACCATTTTTTGATAACTTTATTCCATAATTTTCTGGAAAATGTCTAAGGATTCCAGCAAGAATTCTACCAATTGCATCCACCTCGTCTGGATACATCAGGTTTCGTCCCTCCTGTCCACACTTCGGACACTCAAACCCTCTGTAAAAACCATCAATTGGGCATACCCTCAGATTCTTTTCCAATCTAATCACCAGTGATGAAATCTGATAGTTTCCGGGATACATTAATCTTACTATAACTTGACTTAATTGTATCTGTGACAACTAATTCTGCACACTCTGCAGCGATTTTTCTGGCCGAATCGTTTATAAATAGGCCGTGGGTTGCTGATACAAACACGGCTGAGGCCCCAGAATTTTTTATAATCTCCATTGATCTCAGGATTGTTCCACCTGTAGAAATGATATCGTCTACGAGCAATACCCTCATTCCTGAGGCATCTAAATGATCCATGTTATATTCCACAGTCGTTGCGTCTATTCTCTTTTTATTCATGAATCCGCTTTTACATCCAAGGATGTCCGCAACCTCCTTTGCTCTAAAGAATGCACCATCATCAGGAGCCATGACAAGATCTATATTTTTTTCCTTAAAATAATCTGCTATGCTTGCTGATGCATGAAAATCTCTGCATTTACTTTTTGAGTACCTGAACGAGGATGTGTCATGAATATCAATGGTGATTATTTCATCTGCATATTCCGATATGGAAGTTATAAGAACTTTTGCGGATATTGCCTCGCCTTTCTTGTAGATCATATGCTGCCTGGCATATCCAAAATATGGTATCACCGCAATCAATTTAGATGGATGCTCCTCCCTTGCAGCATCAAGCAGGAATGACAGTTCAAGTATATCAGAATCAATGTTAGTATTTCCAACAACAGCAACCTCTCTATCACCAAGATCCTCCAGTAACCTGAAATATCTTTCTCCATCAGGGAATACTTTGCGTTCAACCTCCGCTTCTTTCATTGAACTGCTGGTCATCATGTTTTTTGCAAATTCACCGGTTCTGGAAGTTGAAACTATATACATATGTGCTGAATGTCATTTTTTTATAAATATATATTTGAATTTGCTAGACCACACTACTCAATATTCTATTTATTGAGAAAAGCTTTAAGGAGTTCCTTAGTTGTTGTGTTTTGAGTTAGTTTTATAAAGGACTCTTCTTCTGCCTTCATATCCTCTGACGGATTAAAATTTAATGATCTCCTCATGGATTTCTTTATTGCTACTATTGTCGCACTATCCTTAGATGCAATTTTTCTTGCAATTTCAAGCATCTCTTCCCTGGTCCTTACGGTTTCCTGTATTATCCCTCTTTCTTTTGCCTCCATGGCAGAAATTATATTACCAGTGAGCGCAAGATACATTGCATTTTTATACCCCACTTCCCTCGGAAGTATAGTGTTTCCTCCAGCCCCTGCATTTATTCCAATATTAACTTCAGGTTGTCCTATCCTTGACTTCTCATCTGCTATGATCATATCTGACCATTGAGCTATTTCAAAACCGCCACCAAGGGAAAAGCCTGTTAGATATGAGATAAATATTTTGTCAGAATTGATCATTTCACTAACAATATTGGACATTTTTTCCCTGAAGGAAATAGCAAGAGCGGCATTCATCTTTAATAGTTCGTTTATATCAGCTCCAACCGAGAAGTCACCACTGCTGGAATCGATTATAATCACTTTCAGATTCTCATCTTCTTCTATAACTTTAATGGCTTTTAACAGCTCTTCCAGTAATTCCTGGTTAATCGCATTTCTCTTTTCCTTTCTTGAAAGTGAAATTTCTCCAATGGTGTCATTTTTAGATATATCTATCATATTGATCAACTAAGGAAAACTATTATCTCAATGGCTTTAATCTTTTCACTCTGTCATTTCTTTAGCTTTCCTGAACAGCTCTACAAATTTTTCCGCTGATATTCTTCCAGTGTTCACATTCCTTGGACTTGGGTGAAATATGCACATAACTCTGTATCTATCAATTTCATAGATTTCACCATTTCCAAACTTCCATCCTCTTACTGTTTTTCCCATTTCCCTCAGGGATTGAACTACCGCATCAAACGCTATCTTTCCCAGAACGACTATAATCTTCAGATTTTTCATCAACTGGATCTCTTGAAGTAGATACATATTACAATTAGTTATTTCTCCTTTTTCTGGCTTGTTTTCTGGTGGAACACATCGAACAGCAAGTGATATATAGGAATCAAAATATGTGAGACCATCATCTTTTGAAAGAGACGTTTTCTGGTTTGTTATGCCTGCATCGTATAAACATGAAATGAGAAATTCTGAACTTTTATCCCCTGTAAAAACACGACCCGTTCTGTTTCCTCCTGAGGCAGCAGGTGCAAGTCCTACTATCATCATTCTTCCGTTTATATCTCCATACCCGGTTAGTGGTTTTCTCCAGAATATTTCTCGTTCGTATTTTTTTGACTTTTCAAGAACATGCTCCCTAAAATCTACAAGTCTAGGGCATTTTCTGCAATTGATAATTTTCATGTTAAGAGCAGATATAGAATCCTCATCCATGGAAAGACATAGCTTTCTTACTAAAAATAAACACCATCAACAGGACACCATTTTAATCATAAAATAAGCCAGAAAAATAAAAGAATTCGAGAATAACATAAAATTGATGAATATATGTATGTTACAGTAAAATTACCAATTGTTTAGAATAATATTAATAAATTGATTGAATTGAAGTGCTATGAAACTTACATCAGTACTGGGGGGTGTTGCCCTTCTTTCATTTTATATATTCATAGTAGTATATTATAAGTTTCTTTTATTTTATATTATTGACCTAATCCCGGTGCTGGCCCTTGGAGGTTTTCTACTTGTAAGTGGTGCGCGATCAAAGAGTGTTAAGAATATCAAGAGAAAATCTGATCAGTCCATATTTGATGGTATTATGAATATAGGTCTTGAGAAGATAAGGAAAGGAGACCTTACCGTTGATGAAACCACATTTTCAGTCATAATGAACAAGATTAGTAAATTCATAGTTGAGCAGCATGAAGTTCCAGAATTTGGCTTTAATTCTCTATACCTTAAGTCAGGTACAGAGCCTGAGGCTGAAGATCTTGAAAATAAAATTAAAAACCTTGGTATATCCTGTAAAGTAATCCAGGATCGTGGAAAATATTACGTAATGATTGAACTCTGAATTCTTGGAAGGAGAGTATATTATCCAGAATGGAATTATTATTGTTATGAGTACCAATCTTTCGGTCACAACTGAGGATTATTTAAAATCTATATATGAATTAAATGAGTACAAGGGTTTTGCGACCCTGGCTGATATTTCGCAGATACTTGGAACAGCGAGGCAGACTGTTTACGATGAAATAAAGATACTTCTTGATAAGAACTTTGTGAAAAGGAAAGATAGGGGAAAGTATTCTCTCACTGATGGAGGTGAAAGAGAAGCTAACCTGTTTTTGAGGAAACATAGAGTTGCCGAGATACTTCTCTGGAAAGGGTTGAATATGAAGTGGTCCAAACTTGATGATCAGGCAATGGGCATAGAGCATGGCATGACGGAGGAGATTATTTCAGCGGCGTGTAAGAAATTTAACTGCGAAAAATGTCCTCATGGAAATCCAATACCAAATAGCAATGGAGACGTTTTCCTTCCTGCAGATCTGAAATATAAAGATCTTGAAGTTGGAAAAAGGTACTTTCTGAATAGAGTGATTTTTGAAACTCCCGATAGACAGAAATTTCTTGAAGAAAATTCTCTACTTCCGGATGTCATTGTACTGAAGGGCAATAATCAAAATGAGCTAATGATGAGTGATGACAGGAGAATTGGTATTCCCGATTATGTACTAGATGCTCTGAGATTCAGAAAATGAATTTTTAGGATCAGAACGTTTCCCTCAGTTCATCAGTTGTTAATAGGATCTTTAAGCTTGTTTGAACTCTCTTTTGATAATAGTAATCCTATGAGAAGAACGATTGTTCCAATGAACAGAAAGACCAACCATGATTGTCCAGTTGTACCGAACAGATTTTTAGAAGAGAAGTATATTACTGCAGAAATTCCAAAGCTAGCTGGTATTGCAGCACCGTTGTATATGAATCCAATTGATGTAGTTCTGTGAGACTTGCTGAAAACCTCTGATAGGAATGCAGGTATGGAAGCGAATATTGCTGCTTCGATGAATGCCTGAATGGAAAATGCAACAATGGTTAGTGTGAGATTTCCAGAAAATACAAGATAATAAAGCGGTATTAATGATATAAGGAATATTATGGAAAACACAGTCATTGTCAATTTTCTTTTAAATATTAGGAATGCAAAAACTCCGCCAATCCAGACGCCTATCAGTGATATGAGATTTATGTAAGAATTATAAAGATCATCGGCAGATCCTGATATTTTTGTATACAGCTCCCCAAGAAATGTGGGATAGAAACTCAATGTTATTGTATTTAACAGTAGCAGGCCTGCCACCAGCAAAAAGGCTGAAACGAGTATTCTTGTTTGTAATATGGTACCTTCTAGTGGAACTTTTTCAATTTCATTCCTGGATTTCATTTCATCAAAAACAGGGCTCTCGTGGGTAAATAGCCTGATTATTACAGCAACTATTCCGGGTATAATGGTTGTTGCAAATATGACCCTCCATACAAGATCGTCTGCCTGTGCTGGACCATAATAAGACCTGATAAGTGACGCGACAAGCAAAAGAATAAAGTATCCAACACCATAACCACTCTGTACGAAAGCACCTACTGCTACCCTTTTTCCCTGAGGTATTGCTTCCATAGAAAGTGCCGTTCCTCCTGAATATTCCGCACCTGCAAAAATACCAACTAAGAATAGGAGTATGTAAAGTATTGCTGTCGCAGCATAACCTGCGGACTGGTAAGTTGGGATAAAGGCAATCAGGAATGAAAAGGATGAAAACCCTACTATTGAGTACAGTAACATCTTTCTTCTCCCAAGCTTATCTCCAAGAAAGTTCCCAAGTGCTATTGATCCAACAAATCTTGCAATGGCTCCTACTGCAAGACCCAGAAATGTCAGAAAGAGAGAATCGGAAAAATTTGATGGAAAGAATACACCAGATATGGTTACAGCAACAACCACGTATGCTATTGATGTATAACCGTCCATCAGCCATCCAGAGAATGCCGAAAGGATCTGGGCAACCTGAGTTCTATTCAGCTTTTCCGATTTCATTTGATTACTTTCATTTATAGCCATGAAGATATTCACCCATCTACTTATATTTGAATATACTAAATTCCAGTGATTTCAAAGGTTTTACAAATGTAGAGCTTACGGATCTATCCTGTATTCTTCTCCCATCCACTTCATTGAATTCAAACCTTTTCACTCAGCCTTTATGAATCACGTATATATATTTATATTCTTATTTTATATTCATATTTAGATCTAAATTCCCTTTCATTTATACTTCAACAATTTATTCATTTATTTGATTATTGGCATCTTGTAGATTAGAAGTGTTGAACGATAAACTCCTCGGATCATCACCATGACAAATTTTAATCGTTTAAGTTTTAGTAATCTGCTTCAATCTCTACACTATTATAAAAGTTTTGGAATCAACTACAAAACTTTAAAATTCTCGTCATAATATAGGGTTATTTTGAATGATAATAAAAAAAGTTTTTTGAAAAAAATAAAGGGAGTGTTTGAACCTCTTCTATTCTCAAGAGAGTACCTTAAGAACAAGAAGTGGGTAATTTACCTTATAATTGGATTTGCAGTGCTTTCTACTGCCACAAGGTTGCTTGTCCCAATTATAATTGGAGCAATAATTGATTCCCTGGAATCCAAGAATTTCAACGCGATTTATCTGGAGATTGAATACATTCTTCTTCTGGCTGTGCTATCAGCAGTTGCCTCTTTCGTGGTTAACTTTGGAGCGCAGTACTCCAGTCAGATATATGCCTATAACCTGAGAAAGAAAGTTGTAAATAGCATGGTAAAGAAAAAGACTAAATTCTTTCAGGACAAAACATCTGGTGATCTTCTCTCCAGAACAACAATGGATATTGACGCGAGCAGAAATTTCATTATGAATTCTCTATCACAGTTAATTCCAACTATTCTAATAATAATATTTGCAGTTGGTTATCTCTTCTACATCAACGTATTCTATTCCCTATTCTTTCTTGCAACTGTTCCAATTCTTATCTTTATAGGCATAAAGTTTCAGAGGAAACAGAGACCACACTGGATGAAGATAAGAGAAACCTATGGAGTTATGACTGAAAGCATTCAGGAAGACATCACTGGACAGAGGACCGTCAGATCATACCTGCAGGAAGAGCCTCAGATAAATAGATTTACAGGAATAACAGACACGTATTACGGCGAATACATGGAAGTGGCTAACCTGCGGGGATTTTACAACAACCTAATGCCATTCATAATAAGTGCTGCCGCCACTGCTGTAATATTCTATGGAGGTTACACATCAATTATAGCTAGAAGCGATGTTGGTGGACTGGTAGCTGCTGTAAATATATTTACAATGGTAACTTTCCCAGTAAGTTTTCTTGGAAGGCTGATTGCATTTTCCGAAAATGCTAGAGCCGGAATAGGAAGGATAAAGGGGGTACTCGACAGGGATCTTGATGAGGATGTTTTAACAGATGGTGATTTCCCAAAAGGAAATGGTATAAGCATGAGGAACATCAGATATAAGCGTGGAGACAGAGAAATCTTAAGAAATATTGATTTAGAAATCCCTCCTGAGTCGTTTGTGTGCCTTACAGGTGAAACAGGTACTGGTAAAAGTTCCCTTGTTAATCTCATACCAAGACTTGAAGACCCCGCTGAAGGAGAAATTTTTATCGGTGGTGTAAACATAAAGGATATTCCACTTTCTTCATTGAGAAAGAATATAGCTATAGTTCCTCAGGAAATAAGTCTTCTCTCAGGAACTATAAGTGAAAATATAATATTTGGAAGAAAGGGAATAACAGAAGAAATGGCCAAAAGGGCAGCTAAGATTGCAAGAATAGATGACTTTATAGAGAATCTTCCAGAAGGTTATTCAACAATTATTGGGGAACGGGGAATAACACTTTCAGGAGGTCAGAGGCAGAGAGTTGCACTTGCAAGGGCAATAGCATCAAATCCAAGAATACTGATTTTGGATGATGCCACTTCAAGCGTTGATCCAGAGACTGAGCTAGCAATTTTCTCGAGGATCGTGAAGAACATAGAAGGCATTACTGTCGTGCTCGTGTCCCTGAGATACTCGGCTATGAAATATGCAACAACAGTTTATGAGCTTGAGGATGGGGAAATAAAACAGCTCGATAGTATTGAAGAATTAAACTACGCGATGGAGAAAGAGGGGTACGAAAATGAAACAGACCTATGAAGAAATAGAAGAAACTTACATAAAGACCCTAAAGGGAAGGGCGGCCCTTAAGAGACTCTTAAAGGACATGGCAAAAAACAGGAAGCAAATGGCTGTACTCATTGCCTCAGTGATGATAACGGCCATTGCAGCTACCTTCTCTCCTCTCGCTATTGGGGATGCAGTCAACGGAGTGGCTGATAGAAGCTTCAAGGTTATACTTGATTTCAGCCTTCTATTCATTGGACTGGCGATGATACAGTTTGCATCTAATAGATTCAGGGTGATAAGCTCAACCATACTCGCTCAGGGTACTGTAAAAAATCTTAGGGACAGATCATTCAAAAGCATCCAGCACGTTCCCATATCATTTTTCAGCAAGGTTAAGGCAGGTTTTTTGATCAGCAGAATGACAAACGATGGTGAAACACTTGGAGAGTTTCTTACCTTCCAGATCCCCTCAGTTGTCTCTGGAATGACAACAGTAATCCTATCAATTGCAATTATGCTATATCTAGATTTTAACCTTACACTCTATGCTCTAATAGTGCTTCCTTTCCTTTCTATTTTCACCATATCACTTCAGGGAAAGGTGAGGAAGAATTATCTTAGAACAAGAAGGACAATTGCAGCCATTACAGGAAATCTTGCTGAAAATATATCGTCCATAAGAAGCATAAAAGCATTCAACGTAGAATCATATACTGAGGAAAGATTTGATGGTCTCAACAATGATAATCTTAATGCAAATATCAGGGCATCACGGCTTTCTTCAATGTACGGTGCGATAGTAAGAATAATTGAATATTCTGGAATAGCTATCGTTGTGCTGGCAGGTGCAATACAGTTGAAGGCAGGATTGATTTCAATTGGTATCCTTGTTTCATTCATCTTTTACGTTCAGGAGTTCTTTGACCCAGTGATCCAGCTTTCACAGCTTTATAACTCTTACCAGTCATCTATTGTAGGAGTAGGAAGGATTTACGGAATTATAGACAGCAAGAAAGAAGTTCAGTCTGAGGGAGAGATAAATATATCAACTCTCAATGATTCAATTGTTCTGAAGGATGTGAACTTCGCCTATGACGATTCAGATGCCCTCAAAAATATTAATCTCACCATAAAGAAGGGAGAGAATATTGGAATTGTTGGGCACACAGGGGCTGGGAAAACCACACTTTCTAACCTGATAATGAAATTTTATACTCCACAAACCGGGGAGATACTGGTGGATGGGAGAAATCTTTCAGAAATTAACACAGAATCCTACAGGAACCTCATATCTCCGGTACTACAGGAACCATTCCTTTTCAGGGGTACCATATATGAGAATGTAAAGATTGCTGCCCCTGACAAATCAGAGAAAGAGATAGAAAAACTTGCTTCCGATTTCAGCCTAAAAAGAATCTTTGACAAGTTACCAGAGGGAATGGAAACTAACGTCGGAGAACTTGGGAGAAGTCTATCAGAGGGACAAAAACAGGCAATAGCAATTCTGAGAGCATTATGCAGGGATCCACAGATCATCATAATGGATGAACCAACATCAAACATTGATCCCTACTCCGAAAAATTCATCTTTCAGAGTCTGGAAAAATTTGCCCGTGAAAGAACACTTATTCTGATAACACACAGGTTCTCTATGATATCTCTGGTAGATAAGATAATAGTGCTACAGGACGGCAAGATTGTTGAATCTGGAACTTTCCCAGAGTTGAGGGAAAAGAAAGGAATATTCTCCCAGATGTATGATATTCTCTACGGAAACAGAGGCGAAAGCATAGAATAGGTGAAAAAAAGTGAACTCAATTAACTTTTTTCTTCAGGATATCCTCCATTGCTATGTTGATGTCTGAAAATTTAATTTTATAACCAAGAGATTCTATTTTTTCTGATTTTATTAGCTGACTTTTTAGGACAAGATCTGAAGCTTTACCGAAGAGAGATTTTATGATAAAACCTGGAATAGGCAGACCAGACTTTTTATTTAGTGCCTTCCCTACACTTTCTGAAAATATTCTTGACGTACAGTTACCCCCTACACTGTTTATTGGACCTGAGAAGTTAGGGTTTTCAATTGCGGATATTATAATTCCAATCTCATCATCCATGTGAACCCATGGGAATATCTGACTACCCGGTCTTACATATCCTCCCAGACCCTTTAAGAAATATGGCACCAATGCTGCCAGAGCTCCTTCGCCATTTTCAAGTACCAGGGTCGTTCTTACAGTTACAACTCTAACACCAAAATCCTTCGCTCTATATGCTTCCCTTTCCCAGTTGGATACAAGGTTTGCCCAGAAGTCTTTCCCCTCGGGAGAGCTTTCTGTTGCTGCAACATTTTCTGAATATCCATATATGCCAGCCGCAGATCCATTTATTAGTACTTCTGGCTTTATACTGCATTTTCCTATTGCTTCAACTATGTATCTGGTTCCCTTTACCCTGCTGTCTACTATCTCTTTCTCATAATCTCCTCTCCACTTTGAAAAAATAGGAGCTCCCGAGAGATTTACCACACCTTTTATTCCGTTCATGAATTCAGAGAGTTCATCTGGTCTGTTTATGTTGTATTCTATATAGCTTACAGCACCCGGTAATATTTCCATGGCTCTCTGAGTATTCCTTGAAACCACATACAAATCATAATTCTTCTCCTTAAGTGAATTGTAGAGCCTTTTCCCTATGGAACCAGTTGCTCCAATTAACATAACTTTTTTATTTTCCATATGGGTAAAACAGGACTGAGTTTAATAGGATTTATTAAAAAAATTTTTTATGAATATTAAGTTATACATTCTTTCTAATCTATTTTGCATTTATAATTTCTTCAGAATGATAAGTGATAATTATTGGAACGCTATTCTCAAAGGTGAAGAGAGAATTAAAGGAAGCTTATGTAATTGAAAATTTGAGAACGCCATTCGGGAGGAGAAACGGATACTTCAGGAACACACACCCTGTCAATCTTCTTGGAAATTTGGCCCGTGAGTTGCTTTTGAGGTTGGATATAGAAGCCTCCAGCGTTGATGATTTTATAGTTGGAAGCGTAGATCAATTTGGTGAACAGTCAGCAAACATAGCCAGAAACGCCTGGCTATCAGCAGGTCTCCCAGAAACTGTCCCAGGTGTTACAGTAGATAGACAGTGTGGTTCAAGCCTACAATCCGTACAGTTTGGTTACAGTGGAATCGAATCTGGAATTTATGATCTTGTGCTTGCAGGTGGAATTGAATCGATGACGAGGGTACCAATGTTTTCTAGCATTAAGAGTGATTCAACACCCATGACCAGTGAACTCAAGAAGAGATATCCTGTAGATGATGAATGGTTCAGCCAGGCCAGAGCAGCATCAATTGTTGCTGAAAAATATGGTATAACGAGGGAAGAGATGGATACCTTCAGTCTTGAGAGTCACAGGAAATCTTATTCAAAATCCAGAGAGATAAAATCCGAAATTTTCCCTTTAGTAGGAGTGGATAGGGATGGAAATAGTAAGGTTATGGACCGGGATGAGGGTGTGAGAACGGATAGCACCATCGAAAAGTTATCAGGATTGAAGAACGCATTTGATGGTGTTGAGAATATCACTGCGGGAAACTCCAGTCAAATATCTGATGGGGCATCCCTCACCCTCATTGCTTCGGAGCAGAAAGCTGAACAGCTAAATCTGAATAAAAGGGCAAAGCTAAAATCCTTTACCGTTGCCGGGGTGAATCCAGTTGAAATGCTAACAGGGCCGATTGATGTTACAAAGAGAATACTTAAGAAAGAGGGTCTTACAATAAACGACTTTGACTATTTTGAAGTTAATGAGGCTTTTGCTTCCGTTGTACTTGCATGGATTAAGTCTACAGGAGCTAACCCGGATAAGGTCAATGTCAATGGAGGGGCCATAGCCATAGGTCACCCACTGGGAGCTACCGGATCTAGACTTGTGGGAACAATGGTTAACGTTCTTGAAAATAGAAAAGCCAGTAGAGGTCTCATTGCCATATGTGAGGGCGGAGGTATGGCAAATGGAGTTGTGGTGGAAAGGATAGAATGAGGAAATTATCGAAATTTTTTAACTTTAAGTAGTTATATCTTCCTTAACTGAATGTAATTTACGTCATGGTTTTCTCTCTTCCTCAGGATTAACTGTGCATGATATTTCGTTCTCTCTATATTCATCCTAAGATTGAGTCCATTTATTCTCTCCCATATATCCAGTCCGATTTTTATTGCGTCCTCATCTGGAATTGATGCATATTTCCTGAAATAAGAGTTTGGATCTTTGAAGGCTGTTTCCTTAAGTTTCAAAAATCTCTGGATAAACCACTCTTTAATTGTCTCTTCCTCAGCATCCACATATATGGAAAAATCGAAAAAGTCAGAAACCATAAGATCGTGAAAGTTGTCGTTTATCCTGTCAGAATGAGATTGAAGAACGTTCAGACCTTCAAAAAGTATTATGTCAGGGTTTACAATTTCAATTTCTTCCTCTGGAACAATGTCATATTTTAAATGAGAATAAAAAGGAGCCTTTAGATGACTCACACCAGATTTTATCCTGTATAGGAACTTGATCATAGATTTAAGATCATAACTTTCTGGAAATCCCTTTCTTTCTATTATATTTCGTCTCTTCAACTCCTCATTTGGATAGAGAAAACCATCTGTGGTAACAATATATACATTAAGTGAATTTTCCCACGAAGAAATAAGCTCCTTCATAATTCTAGCTGTTGTGCTCTTACCCACTGCAACACTACCTGCAATTCCAATAATATAAGGAACCCTCTCATTTTCCATTTCAAGGAAAGCCTTTCTTGTCCGGTTCAGACGTCGGTAATTGTCATAGTATACCTTGAGTAATCTTGTCAGTGGTGCATAAATATCCTTTACCTCCTTCATAGATATATTTTCATTTATGCCTCTGATTTCCCTTAATTGATCCTCTGTAATCGTGATTTTTTTTCTGTCTCTAAGTTTTCTCCACTTCTCCCTTTCGATCGTCACAAATGGTGTTTCATAATCTGAGGATTCCATTTTTACATCAGATGCGAGATTGCTTGTAGAATTTAAACAATATCATAACAAGTCATAGAAACTCACCATGTTTGAACTTTATTAAATTTTATAACTCATTATTCTAGGAAATTCTATTTTTAATCCTTATACAAAACCAAATAGGTTATATAACACTGTTTTTTAATAGATTAATGGACTTGAGATTCTACATTCTAAGGAGGGTAGTGGTTATTATCCCCACATTGTTCCTCCTATCTTTCATTACATTCATATTTGCAAGGCCATTTTTACCTGTTTATGGTGGTTTTTCAAATGGATATCTCTCTTTCCTCTCTCTGATTTTTCATGGAAATTTTGGGACCATAAGTACTTCTATTTTCACAGGTCCTTTCATAATAGGTTTCGAACTCTATTTTCCAGTTACTGTAGAGATAGTAATCCTGACTGTGATACTAACATTTGTAATAGGTGTCCCACTTGGGACATATATAGGGAATTCAAGAATTAAAGAGACAGACTTTATTGCACGGATATTTTCACTTATATTTTATTCCATGCCACTTTTCTGGATTGCAATAATTCTGGAATTCACATTTGGTAGCGGAATTGGAGTTTTTGCCGGACTTTTTGGTAATCATGCAGGATTACCTGTTCTAGGGCAGGGTTACTCATCTACCACGAATGTCCCGTGGATATCTGATCAGGTATCCTATCCTACTCACATGTTATTTTTTGATTCACTTCTACATGGTGATTTTACTTTAGCTTATATCTCATTTCTGCACCTTATTATTCCAGTTATTGCTCTTACATTGAGCATCCTTGCAATCATAATTAGATACATAAGGGCGGGAGTTATAGATTATTCTAGCACTACATATACAAGAAATGCTGTTGCCAGAGGAATAGGTCAAAAGAGAGTTGTTATGTATTATTCAAGGCGAAATGGATTCTTCCCATCAGCTACCATAATAGGACTCATAATTGCATATCTATTAACTGGAAGCCTGCTTTTAGAGTATTTCTTTGGAATAAGGGGACTTGGATTCCTCATTGTTGAGATAATAGGGAATATAGGGGCAAATGGCCTGGCCATGGCCTCCCTTGTTCTCGTTTTTGGCATTATATTCATGATAGTGAATATTGTGGTCGATCTGGTATATGTGATACTGAATCCTGAGGTGAATTTTTGAGGTGTATCGATGAATAGAGTGAGCTCACTGTTTAAAATTGAAAAACAGGACAGGAGTGATCATGGATATAAACTAACCTTTAGAATGTTACTCAAGAGGAAGGCATTTACTGTGGGATTCATCATCCTTATGGTTTATTCCATAATAGCAATACTTGATGTGGCAGTCCCTCAATATTTGGGAGCTGGTTATGGCTTGATTTCACAGCTAACACGATTTTCTTCGGATACTGGATCTACACCGTTGCCGCCAACACTGAAACCATCCTCAATGTATGGTAATGGTCCAGCATGGTGGTATTATTTTGGGACTACCTACGACGGCATCCCAATACTTCCTGCCATTCTTTCGTCTTTGTATATAGATCTTGGATATACAGGTCTTGTAATTCTCGTTTCTTCACTTTCTGGATTACTTATAGGGACAGTATCAGGATATTTTGGAGGTGCGATTGATGAGGCACTTATGAGAATAATGGATGCATTCATCAGTATTCCTTTCTATGTTACCGCAATCGGTCTGGCTATTCTTTTTTCGATTTCTCTGGAAGCAAATGGCACATCATTTGATGGACTTGATATAATTTCACTTGCCCTCATAATATCTCTCTTCCCGATTTATGCAAGAATATGCAGATCGGCAACAATAAACCACAGAAGGATGAGATATATGGATGCAGCAAAAACCAGTGGGCTAACTCCCCTAAGGAATGCGTTCAGCCATGTTATGCCTGATGCCATTGCCCCTGTGATCGTCCAGATAACGCTCAACTTTGGGACAGTTATCCTGTTTCTTTCCCTGATTGAATACCTTAACATTCAGAATATTATTGGTGTATCAATCTACCTCCCTGATCTGGGTAATCTCATAGCTCAGGGTAGTCTGCTTATTAAGTTCATCCCTGGAGGGTTTTCTAACTGGTGGACAACAGCTATTCCAGTATTTTTCCTGCTTCTTATAGTTGTTGGAGTTAATATAATGGGTGACAGTCTAAGGGATTCACTTGATCCAGAAAGGAGGTGGAGATGAATGGATAAGTCTTCTTCTAAGAGTAAGGCACAGATTTCACTGAGTGTCGAGAACCTTATAACCTCCCTGACTGTTAATGGAATCAATTACAGATCACTCGATGGGATAAGCCTAACCATAAAAAAAGGGGAGGTTTACGGTTTAACAGGGGAGAGCAATTCTGGAAAAACTCTACTTGCTGAGAGTATAATGAATCTAATTCCTGAAAATAAAGGAATGGTCGAAAGCGGAAACGTAATATTCAACAAAATTAACACCATGTACTATCATACAGGAGAGACAAGAAAGTCACTTTTTTCAATAAAAAAGGACAAAGAAGTAAAGAAAAAGAAGCCAAAGAATTATGACAAACTTATGGAAGAACTGAGAGGAAAACGTATTTCTTATCTTATGCAGGATTCATTCCATTCACTAAATCCATCAATGACCATAGGAGATCACATGGTGGAAGTACTAATGAGGCACAGAATTCCGGAGATTGGTAGAAATATCATTAAAAAATCCAAATTAACAAGAGATTCTTTCATTGATTTCCTTGAGGAAGTAAAGGGTATTAAAGTCTTTAAAAAACGTGAATCTATGGTTGTAGATTACTGCAAGACTAATGGGCTAGACTCACATATTTCTGAAGTGATGGAAATAGTTGAAAATGATATAGATTATGAAATGCCCGTTTCTCTACTAATGGATAAGGTTAACCCAGGGCTGAAGGAAAAACAGGTCAGACAGATAGAAAAGATCTCTGACTATTATAATTTGCTTTCAAGAATAGATATGATGAAACTTGAGATGTGCTCATCTGATTTGCCGGAGCGGGAGAATTTAAAACTAAATATTAAAACTCTGGAGAGAGAGTGTAATAAGAAATATTTTCCTCTAAAGATCTCGTTATTGTTTAGTAAGAGATTCATGTTAAAGGAATTCGTAAAAGAAGCCAGGGCATATTCCATAGAGACCATGAAATCAATTGGAATTGAAAGGGCGGAGTCCATATTTAATAAATATCACGATCAGCTACCTCCGGGAATAAGACACTTATGTCTTTTTGGTCTCGCAATAATAGGAGACCCAGATCTTATGATACTGGATGAACCCACTTCGTCCATGGACACTTTTACCCAGACGAAGTTACTTGACTCTGTTAGAAAATTATCACATTCAAAGGGAAAGACAGTTCTTTTTATCACAAACGAGATTGCATTGCTTGCAGGAATAGCTGGAAGATTGGGAATAATCTATGCGGGGAACTTAATAGAGGAATCAACAACTCTTGAGATATTCAACAATTCAAAACACCCATTTACCATTGATTACCTCTCATCTTCAAAAGTCAGTATGGAAGGTACTGAAAATAATGTTCCTCTTGAATTCATACAGGGTGAACCGCCAGATCTGGTGAATCCACCCAGTGGATGCAAATTTCACCCCAGGTGCAAATTTGCAATGGATGTATGTTCAGTGAAGGTTCCGGGAATGATAGAAGTGTCAAGAAATCACAGGGTAGCCTGCTTTTTATATTCTGACAAAACGGAGGTTCAGTAAAATGGTTGATGGTAAAATTGTGCTTTATGCCTCTCATATCTCCTATAATACTCCAAAAAGTGATATATTTGGTATGGAAAATTCAGGTATAAGAATACTTGATGATATATCATTTAAACTTCACGAGGGTGAATCCATGGGTATCATAGGAGAATCAGGAAGTGGAAAAACTGCACTTATTGATATTTTATTATCCCTAATTAAACCAACTTCTGGAGAATTATTCATGGATGTTACTAAGGAGGTTGGTGAAGAGCTAGATGAAATTAACAGGCGAATAGAAAAGATAAATGAACTTTTTATAGAAAAATATGGATATAATCCTGATGAAGAGGAGATAGAGGGAAATGATGAACTCGATCTTCTTACAGAGAGATATGAAGAATTGTGCAAAGAGCTCTCCATATTCAGGATGAATAATAGAGAGATAAGCAAAAAACGTGGATATATTCAACCAGTATTTCAGGATGTATATTCAACTCTTGATCCAAAAAAGGACATTATGAGTTCCCTGTCAGAACCCTTAAGGTACATCCAGCACATTAATCGTGAAGAAATAGGTTACAGGTTACAGAATATTATGACTGAAGTAGGAATAGATGAGAAATCACTTTCCAAATATCCAGTCCATCTTAGCGAGAGTGAGAAACAGAAAGTTGCCATTATGAGAGCATTATCAGTAAACCCCAGGATAGTTGTTATGGATGACCCTACAGCATATCTAGATGTCACAATGAAAATAAAGCTATTCAACCTTATAAATCAGAGAAGATCAGAGAATGGGACGTCATTTATAATAGCCAGTAGCAACCTAAGTTTTATCAGCACTTTCACACAAACTGTGGCAGTCTTATGCAGGGGGAGAATAGTAGAAATAGGTCCATCCATAGATATTTTCTCCAATTCGCTTCACCCTTACACAAAGGCACTGATTTCTTCCATTCCCAGTTCTGATCCGTCAATTAAAATTGAGGGCATAGCTCTTAGAAAACATGGACCTGACTATGAACAAATACCAAAGGGATGCGTATTCCATTCCAAATGCCCAAACGTTATGAGTAATTGTGGCTGGTCAACTGAGGATATTCAACCTTACATCAGAGAAATTATTGATGAATATAGACTTGATGATCCTGCTTCCATACCTGAAATTGAGAATATAATATCTGACGAGGGCGAAAATCTGATTGAAATTTCATTCAGGGATGAAGAGAATTATGATCAAAATATAGTGAGAAGAAAGATTGAGGAGCTTATTGAAATAAGAAAACAAAAACCTGATGGAATCAAATTTGGAGCAATTGATTTCATAGAGTTTGAGGCTGAGAATAATAATCTTATCATACAGTTGATAAAGCCGGTTTTACCAAAAATGATAGAGGTCTCAGAGGATCATTTTGTTTCATGTTTCATGTATACTGTAGATGAAGAAGAGAAAGAGCCCCAAAACTAAGTTCACACATTTTAGAAAAGTCTATACTGTATTATACTAATTTTTAATTCTGCTCCATATGCATGATCTCCTGTATATTATTCTTACAGAAATACTAATGACGCCATTCATAGTGTTTGTAGTACTTTTCGTTTCTTCAAAATTTAGTTCCATGACTGTAAGAAGCATTTCCCTCATCCTCTTTCTACTGTCAATGATGTCAGGAATGCTGAATTCTCTGAACTATTATCTTCTGTATCCTCATGGCTTCCTAAACCAGGTAATGGCAATCAACATTTCAATGTTTGAAATGACAATTATTATTTCATATATTCTTGTTTCAGCTTTCAACGGTAATATTGGCAAAATGACAAAGACACATGCTAAATGGATAGGAATACTTGTTGGGTGGAATGAGGTCTCAATGGCTCTGTTCCTGTACTCACTAGCATATGGCTTTGGGACAAACGGAGAACTAGTGAATACAATTAATATAATCGGAGCTGGAATCACGAACTACCTTTTTACCATCCCCATGATTATTGAAATGGTATCGCTTCTATTTCTAAAGATTCACAACGGATTGACGTTGAGAATTTCAATTGGAATAATTGCAATGCAGGCCTCAGATCCTGGTCTTTTCAGTGGTCTCTATTCTATTCCGCTTATTATTGTGTTTTCCATAGTAATGATAGTAGTTCTATATTTTGTTCTATCGTACACATATAAGAACAGAAAGAATTTGGAAAATGAATGGAGAAAAATGTTGAATTATTTCATCTTTCTAATACTTCTTTCATCTATTGGTCTTGTCATGAGTGCCATAATTCCAGGGCCATTTGGAGTTAAATGGATAATTTTTGCCCTTTCAATGGCCTTCTCAATGGTATATTATTTCCTTATATCCTTTAAGTTCTTTGACTCCAGCACACCAGTAGCAATCAGGAGGAAATTACTTGAAAGTGAAAGCACAGACTGATTATGAAAATATACAGCAATAATTCGTCACTACTTCACTCTTTCTTCATTACCTTTTCCTTCAGGAAATTTCTAACATCATAGAAGAATATATTTTCATATGGGCATGCCTCTACGCAATCTCCTACGCCAACGCATCTTGAATTCTTGAACTGTCCTTGGGATATAAAACTGCCTGGCTGGGATGATAACCCTACTGGGCATGCAAGAGCACAGTCTTTTGTCTTACATGTTACACACTGACTAGGATCCTTAACCTTTAGTTTAAAAAGCCCATACTTTCCAACAAAGCGATTGAAATTTCCCCAGTGGCAGTAACCTGTGTTAATACATCCATAATTTCCGAAATATGGCATCGTGAGGAAAACTGCGTACCACATTATGTCAAATATAATTATGTACATGAAAAAAAGAGGATCAGTACCGTAAATTTCGTAGTTTAGGATATGATAATGATATAAGAAGGAGAAAAGGGCAGCAACTGCCAGAGAGATATAGATTGTAAATGAAACTACCCTGTAAATAAGATTTCTTTCTCCGCCAGTGCTCAATTTTTTGGCAGTAGGTGTTGTCCTGTTAAATTTCTTCATAGAATCGTAAAAAGTGCCCTGATACATAAGTGGAGCTGTACAGAATACTGAACACAGTTGCCTTGCACCAAAGAGAAGTGATAATGAACCACTTATAACGTAAGTAAGAAGCATAGGTATTATTAGAGCTGGAGCAAGCCCTCCAGCTGTGCCTATTCCCATGGACCACCCAATAAAGGGGTATATCCTGGAGTTTGTTACAAGGAAGCTTGGTATAAGGATTGAGTAGATACCATAGGCACCAATCATCAGTCCTAACCTGATTTTGTTTTCAAGTTCTCTTGTTTTCATAATTTTGAAAACTACCAGGGAACCCATTTCAAATCCCATCATTATGAGAAACCATGAGGAACCTGTAATACCACCTACAAATACAACTGTATTATAGAAGAATTCTGTAATCATATTGATGATACTTCCAGAAAAAACAGCAAGATGGAGACTGTTTATGAAGAATGACGTTCCATAATATTGAAAATCAAATGTTGCTCCCATTGCAAATTCAGCAATAAAAACATCCATAAGGAAGAGCGTTGACCACTCTTTATTAGCAAGCCAGTAAACTTTTCCCTTGCCACTAAAATAATTCTTTCTAAGAATTGCATTGATATATACAATCATTTCAAGAAGAACCGCGATAGATACAATTAAAACTGATGATTCGTACTGAAAAATCATTACCCCAATCATCATGAGGCCGTAGATCAGCAATATCTGTAATAGATATCTTGAAAAATTCTTATTGACATAACTTTCCCTGTAGAGACTTTCGAAAATGAATATGAGAAGGGCAGTCATTACTGCGCCACCAGCGAACACTGAAATGCTGATCCATGTATTTTGAGGGATAGCAGTTGGTGTGAAAAACATGACCAGTGACTGAAAAATTATGAAAATGAATGCTATCTTTTCCCCTTTTCTTATTGTGAAAATTGCGGTTAGTCCCATTTCCAGTGCCATGGGAAAAATGAACCAGAATGATGAAACCGTTTGAGAGATTAATGCCACAAAACTTGTTCCATAAATCGTAAATATTGTTTTTGATAGGATTATTGAATTAAAATCAAGACTCATCAGAAATTCATTCAGTAATGTGAGAAATATTATGACTGGTATGCTTATTCTTATTTCAATATCTTCCTGTTCAATTGAACGTACAAAGAGGATCAGTGGGTATATGATTTCTATTGCCATCAGCCCTGCTGAGATGACAACTGCATCTTCCAGTGAGATTGTGATAACTCCTGAAAGATATATCGAAGGACCGAGCAACATTCCGTTCATCATTGCCAGCAATATGTATGTGATAATTTTTCTCAGAGGGTTTTCAGCAGTTCTTGACAAATACAAAATATATGATGTGAATATTCCCATGAGACCGGCAATAAGTCCC
>JAKBGP010000176.1 GCA_021833045.1 Thermoplasmata archaeon | reverse complement strand
TTCCAGATCAACTACGTCAATATTTTCCATAGCTTACAATGCTATTATAATCTTAATATTTTTCTAAATTGTATATTGTTAGTTGAGAAGTTTTAAGACTATACTTCCGTAAATTATAAGCACAAATACAACAAGGATATCAAGCAATGAATCCGGTACTATATACACCAGCATTAAAAGTCCGATGAAAAGTGCGGAAGTTGGTTCTTTTCTGTAATAATCACTCAACGTTGAGATTATACTTGTCATGTTTCTTATTAAACCTTTCCTGTTAAGATTTATAAGAATCACTGAAACATATGCCACTATGGTAAAGAGTGCGCTAATGTAACCACCCACAAATGGGATATAGGCAAAAACTAGTGAAATAAATGAAATAAATGCGGCAATGAGAAATATTTCACCCTTTGATGATAGAGAATCTGAAAGTGATGTCCTTATGGAAAAAGAGCCCTTATCAACAAGATCTGAGACTGAGAAAGTTTGCCAGAATATAGCAAGAACAAGGAAAAAATCAATTATTATATTCCCAATAAAGTCCACAAGAAATAAATCAACATGATAAAGTGGATGAGCGGTCTTTAAATAAACCGATGTTATATCAAATTCACTGGCGTCCACTAAAACAGCAAACACAGCCAAAATTATATAACCAAATATAAAAGGTAAAACTATGGATGGTTCCTTTTCAATGAAATCCATTGCCTTCTTCAGTGAATAAGATTCATCAGGCATATTCAACTACATTTTGATCTTTGATATATATTTTTATACAAATTTTTCCATTTTTCCCATAATTATCTAAATAATATATTCATATAGATAATAAGTTAGGATAATTTTTTAAACTATTTCGCATAACAAGGTAGTGGATAAAGATTTTGATTATGAGACCGTAGTAATAGGTGCTGGCACGGGTGGTCTGTCAGCTGGTTGTATATTAAAAAATCAAAAGAGGGATTATGTAATTCTTGATAAGAAGGAGGAGATAGGCTTGCCAGTACGATCTACAGGAGCAGTATCTCTGGAATGGGTAAAAAAAATTGGCATGCCAACAGCAAAAGAAATAGTCGCTTCTAACATTTATAATATGTCATTCAGAACGGAAAAAGGTAAGAGAATTGATCTAAACTTTGATCATCCAGTGGGAATGGTCTATGATTTCACCAAATACGAGAAATACCTTTCCTCAGGTTTTGCAGGAAAGCTTAACATTAAGATGAAAACAACAGTTAGTGAAGTTAAGGGGAATCAGATTAAAACAAATGATGGTATTTTAACAGCAAAAAACGTTATTATGGCAGCTGGACCACAATCAAATCTAGGTTCCAAACTCACTAAAACACAAGCGCTTGTGGCATATGAGGAAACAAGGGAGCTTGATGAAAGAAAGGACTTTCAAATGATACTCTGGTTTAGTGATCTTGCCCCAGGTGGATATTTTTGGGATTTTGCTGACTCAAAAAATACCAGAAAAATTGGAGTTTGTTATTATCCTCTTAGTGGTGAGGCACCAAAAAGTGTACTAAAAAAATTTACAGAAAAATTTCCAGAGCTTGATGGCGAAATAGTTCACACAATGGCACATCAGATCCCGCTGACAAAACCTTCTGATCAGGTTGTCAGAGAAAATCAGCTTTGGGTGGGAGATATGGTTAATGCAGTCCTTAACACAACGGCGGGGGGTTTGCAGGGCGCATTTTGGTCCGGAAAGGAAGCAGCTATTGCAACTGTAAACAATGATCTAGAACAATATCAGAAAGTATGGGATAATCAGATAAAACCATGGCTAATGAAGCATAATCAATTGCATTCCAGAATTCATGCAAGGGGTGAGAGAAGCGTTGGAACATATATCACGCTGGCAAAACTCATGCCAAAGAAGATTAAGATGAGAGTTTTCGGTGGCTTGTAATTTAATATAACCAAATTACTTTTTTAATTTTCGCTATTAATAATAGAATTGTAATGGAAAAGTAGCTTTCCTAATTAGGACTTAAAAGAATGTTTATAAGTAATTTCGATATTTTGAAGGTATGGAAGCAAAAGGATATGCAGCAGGAGAAGCAGGAGGAAAATTATCACCATATAACTTCGAGAGAAGAGAACTTGGTGAAAAAGATGTCTTAATTGACATAAAATACTGTGGAATTTGTCATTCAGACATTCATCAGGTCAATAATGATTGGGGAGGAGCTTCATACCCCATGGTGCCTGGACATGAGATAGTTGGAATTGTAAGAAATGTTGGCAGTGGTGTAAAAAAGTTCAAGCAGGGAGATAGGGTTGGTGTTGGTTGCATGGTTGATTCGTGTGGACAATGTGGACCATGCAAGAGTGGACTACAGCAGTATTGTGAAAATGGTGCAACATTTACCTACAGTTCAAAGGACAAAGTAAGTGGGGGTGTTACTTATGGTGGGTACTCCGATAAGATTGTGGTCGTTGAGGATTTTGTTCTTAAAGTTTCTGAGAAACTAGATTTTGCGGCCACTGCTCCCCTATTGTGTGCAGGAATTACAACATATTCTCCACTGAAACACTGGAATGTGAAAGCCGGTCAAACAGTAGGCGTGGCAGGATTAGGAGGGCTTGGTCATATGGCAGTCAAGTTAGCCAAATCAATGGGTGCAAATGTTGTTGTAATGACGACATCTGAGAAGAAAAAGGATGAGGCAAAGAGACTTGGAGCAGATAAAGTGATTATATCCAAAAATATAGAAGAAATGAAGAAAAACAGGATGTCGATGGATCTGATAATAGATACAATCCCTGCGCCACATGATATGAATCTTTATATTTCACTTTTGAAAATTGATGGAAGCATAGTGCTGGTAGGATTACCGGAAAAGGAATCTCAACATGTTATATCTGCGGGATCGCTTATCAATGGAAGAAGGTCAATTAGTGGATCAAATATAGGCGGTATAGAAGAAACTCAGGAAATGTTAGATTATTGTGATAAGCATAATATTGTTTCTGACATAGAACTCATACCTATGTCAAAAGTCAATGAGGCATATGTAAGAACAGTTAATTCAGATGTCAAATATAGATTCGTTATCGACATGAGTACATTATAATCATTTCATTTTCCATAATTTTGAAATCGTTCTTATAAAGAAAGGTAAATATGCAATATTCTATTACGGAATTTTATGGATAGGTGGCAGAGAGGTTATGCGTAAGACTGCAGATCTTATTTATTAGGGTTCAAATCCCTACCTATCCTTTACCAATTAGTATCAAATACCCTTATGCCTAACACAGGTATCTTATATTTAGATTTCTGGAGTGCTGTTGATTCTATCACTAATAGTAATAAGGTGTGAAATCTCGTTTACTACGCCCTTGAAAATTTAGTTTTTTATTTTGTTTCCTAAAGCGATCGTAGGATATGAAAGCGTATGCAATCCATTATACGATCATGATGATTAGAATGATTTAGGGCTACATAGTCTAGAACTTCCCCTTTTAATGGAAGAACATTTGGATGAGCCATTATCTTTTCCCTTACTGAGTTTAGGTCAGGGATTTTTTGCACCTTATGTCCAGATACAGATTCTTTAATGAGATTATCTGTATCGATAATCCACTGTGTTATAATCCGTTCAATTTTCTCTTTATTCATTGCAAGCTTTTTACTAATGAATGCTACCGATTTGTTATCGCACCTTAGATTTGCAACATCTACTTCATTTTTAGTATTCATAATTGGAAAGTTAATGGTAAATAACAAGTATAAATTGATCCATAGCTTTGGTTTTATCTATACCTTCTATTCTTTGTTTACTAGGAGTTTTTTTGACTTTCTAATTTCATTGTTAATGACCGATACTAAAAGATGATAAAATCTGTCACTTTGAAATAGAAAATTGTTAGATATACACGTTATGAAGCAAATTTATGGGATTATCATTTATTTAGTTTTATGAGCTAAATAAAGTATAGCTGCCCCTATCAAATAGAAAATTCCAGAAAGAGTGAATAACGCTGTGAACCCTTTGGAAGAGGTTTGACCAAAAAATAAGAGTACACTTCCGTAAATAAGAGGAGAAAAGGAGGAAGCTCCAGCAATTGAAAGATAGAAATATGACATATACTTCCCTGACTCATTTTCAGGTATTAGATCACTTGCGACGGCAAATGAAACGCTATAAAAAGTACCATAGGTTGCCCCAATTATTGACCCCAGAATGAGGAAGATATAGAAAGATCTAAAATAAGGAATAATGAATGTAGGGATCGATGCTGCAATTGCATCAGCTATTATAATATTCCACCTCCCCAATCTGGTTGAGAAATGACCTAGTACCATTGCAGAAGCAGATGATACAATGATGACCACTATCCCCGCAATACCAACATAAATCGCAGCATTTGAAAAATTAAGTACCTCTTTGAAAAAGTACAATTCAAAGTATGTAAGCCCTGTTATTCCAGAAAAGACAAAAAAGCTTCCTGCAATTAGTTTCCCAAACTTTATCAAGTTAATTGGAAAGTTTCTTATGTTGGATATATGTGGTAAAGAGATACTGGTATAGTTCATATTGACGGATAAAAAAGTGCTTCTCCTGGCATGTAAAGCAAGTAATGTTCCAGTTCCAGTGATTGCTACACCAGCGGCAATGGCGTAAAAATCATAATTCACAAATGGAGATGATATCAGGTATGATGTAAGCCCAAATCCAAGACCTGTCCCCATAAGGGAGAAAAGTCCATTTATTCCAGCTGATGTCCCTCTCTGATCCTTATTCTGAATTTCTGCCAACACTGGCTGTGTTGCCCCTATTGCCATGTTTGAAAATGCCTGGAGCAGGATATAACCTGAAAGAATTCCTAGTAAGGAGCCAGATATAAATGGCTCTAAAATTAGTGTAAGAATTACGACAACTACTCCTGCGATTATGTATGGGTATCTCAAGGATTTTCCATTTCTCAATCTGTCGCTGAGTATTCCGGCCAAAA
>JAKBGP010000005.1 GCA_021833045.1 Thermoplasmata archaeon | reverse complement strand
GATTTCATAAGGAGAGTACCACGAAAATTTCCACTATTGTTTCATTTGCAAAAATAAAAAAGTGTGTTTTTACACTTTGCCAGTCACGGGCCCACCGGTATTCATGTTCAATAGGGTTCAAGCCTTATAATCTTACTAACTAACAGATGTGTTTGGTAATTGTAGTTTTTAGACATGCAATTGATTTAATATTTTCTACAAATCCTGTAAAATAGGGCATTAGTGACGGATGCTAGTAAATGAAGTGACGGTAAAACATCAAAAAATCACAGTTTTAACACGTTTAATAATTTTACTTGTGGAACCTTTGTTTTACTATGTCAAAATCAGTTTTTTAGAGATCCATGACATGACAAAACTTAGTAAATAATTATATAAAAATTATGCGGTTATTTACAGGTTCTCCATTTAATTTTAAGTCAAAAAAGTGATGATTTGCACGTAAACATGTCGTCATTTCCGTCACTACCGTCACTGATGTGTTGTGGGATACCTAAATTACTATCTCCTCAATTAGTGACGGTAATAGTGACGGTGATCATGTCATCACTCTACCGTCACTATTATTAAGTTTATTTTATAAATTTTCCCCAACTATTGTTTTAAATTTTGTTATTGCATTAACAATTTAGGATTCAGATTTTACTTATCTTCTGGCCGTCTTCCTATCCTTGCCCTGTTTTAGTGTAACCACACTGATAGTGTTAGTCTGAAGATGATGGAAGATTTTAAAAATAGTATAAATATAACTTCTTTATGCAAAAAAAATACACATCTGATGATATAAGAGTTTGTCTAAATAATTCATGCGGACTCTTAATAGCTGCATCTAAATTGCACCGTAATAAAAATTTAAAAAATTATTCTCCTGCACTTGTCGAATTATCATTTGAGGAATTAGGGAAATGTCTATTTTTATATTTAAATAGTGAACTGGGAAAAGATTTACAGATAAATTCAAATTTCCATGAATATACTGAAAAGGATATATTCCAGAATCACGTCGAAAAGATTGAATTTCTTTAAGATATTTTTAAACAATTTTTACCTTTTTTAGATGCATCAAATGTGCAATATAACAACAAGACTTTTATAGATAAGATTTCAAAACAAACTGAGCTGAATCAAAAAGAAAAGAAAAGAGTTGCAATTGCCGTGAATAAGAAATTTAATTCAGAAAATGCAAATCCAAGAGAAATTAATGAGATTACATCTGGTTTTATTAAAAAACACATCATAGAAAATGATTGCAGGTTAATTAAAAAAATAAGGGAGGATTCATTTTATTGCAATATAAATTCTGGAAAGGTAGTAAAAAACAACAAGTTTTATTGGGAAACAATCGCTCAATTTTCTTTCTCTGTGTTCGCTATTCAATTTGCTCTGCATGATGATATTGATAAGCTAGACTATACAAATAGAGAAATTATTGATGCTGTAATTGAATTGACAAAGGAAAGTGAGTTTGGAAAAAAAATTGTAAAAAAATTTAGGAAATAATAAAATTATAGTATATTCATAAAGGATTCTAAATTCCTTACTAATAGGGTAAAGACACTAATTTTGACATGTTGATGCAGTGTACAGAATCATGGCCCCTTGCCCCTCTCCATTGGGAATTTCCACACGGAAGAGTGTGGACAATTATCCCATGAAGGTGAGTTCATAGGGGTTAAACCGTGAAATAGGCCCCTCGAATAATATTCTTTTAACAGGGGGATATAAAGAAAGCAGGTGAAATGAAAAAGTGCGGGAGACCTCGAATGAAAACATGATAGGATAGAATTATGATACTGTAGTAACAAAAATAGAGCTTGCTGGTTTCAGATCAGGCCAAAAGCATAAGCCCTTCTTATTATGCATAAAACCTAAATTTTCAATGAAACTAAATGGATTATATGGCCGTGAGTATCAGATGAATGCCAATGGCGAACATGAGGATAGATAACGACCCTGATATATTGGCTTTAAGAGGAATTCCACAACTCATCAAATAACCAAGGAAAGCCCAAAAAGGAATAGAAGAACACACCCTACAAGTCCAGAAATAAGAAGGCCCCAGACAATATCGTCTTTTCTTCTTGATTCATATCTATTCATTATCATACAATACGAAATTTGTATTAATATTTTCCTTTACTTTCCTTATCCATTATAGCCAGGATGAAACCTGCAATTCCAGCTACTGCAGCAAACATTATCCATATACCGGAGGCTGAAATACCATTCAGGCCATAATAATCTATTGTTGCATTTCCGATTGAAGAGAATGTTGCTGCCATTGCTGCAAGAGCTGCGAGTATAACTATCGTTCCGTACCTAATGCCCGTATTATGTTCATCTTCCCTTAGAAATACTCTTCCAGTAACTTTCCTGGTCGAAGGGCTTTTGACAACTCCACTGTATGTCTTAGGTTTCTGGCCTGCTGCATTCCTGCCATTCTTCTTAACTCCTTTATTCGTTATCTTCTTTGTATCCTTTCCTGCCATTTCATCTTCTCCTTGGTTTTTGAGGCTTTCTTCTTTTAGGTGGCCCCTTCTTTTCAAACGTCAGATCAAATTCTATCATTTCGCGTTCTCCGAGTTATTTTTCCTCGGGTGTCTCTTTGGCCCCATCAGATTCTTTCTTCAAGAGAGCTTCCCTTGCAACTTTGTTTATGTCTACTGCAGGTAGCTCCGTATTCAGTAGTTGCTTGAACTTTGCATTGAGTTCAGGATCAGTTTGAATAGCCTTCATCTTTTCAGGATCTGACACAACATCCATGAACAGGTTGATTGCATGAACTGCAATTTCTTCGGCAGCTTCGTTTCCAGAGTCTATTGTAAGATCTTGGGATACTTGATCCGGAAGATCTTCATCAAAGTCGTTTAAAGAGGTGTTTTCACTGGCAGAATTCTTTCCGAAATCGGCCTCACGTCCATTTCCCCTGTACCCCTCCAACTTGAGATCGGCGATATCTGATGATTCCCCTTCTACACTCGTTTCTGGCCCTACATCATGCGGCCCCTCACCACCATTCCCACTATAATGAACCTTGAATCCTTTCTTACATTTCGAGCATGTGGTTCGTTTCTCATATTTATGGCATAATTGATGTTACTACAGTAACACAGTATAAAATCACCAGTTCTGATTCTTAACAGCTTCATTTTGTCAGATTTTACATAGGAAAGAGAAAAGGTAAGGTAAATAAAACATTCACCTGACATTTCCATTTCTGACAGCTCGGATAAATGACTTCGAAACAATGAAATAGGTATGAATTTAGGACAAGCAAGCTCTCTAACGATCGGTTATCAGGAAATACGAGTACACCTTACCTCTCTTAATCTTCCCAAGGATTGTTGTCGTAACCATGATATCAAGTTTCTTTGTTATAATTCCGTATTTAATTTCTATGCCGTTATACTCAAGAATGGTCTTTATTTGATGTGCCTTAAGATTCCTGGAAGGATGGCTTAAGAACATTTCTAAAATGGACTTCGTGACTTTACATCTTCCAATTCTATTGTTCTGTCAGAATGTGTAATTTAGGCTTTTTCCCGTTTCCTTCATGTAGATGCATATTATTTTTGTATGATCAGTTGTGTATAGCACCCTAAATATGATGTCTTTACTGTGTTATTTTGCAAATCATTTTATAGCGTAGATGCATATCTATTTACATGCCATTTCTTGTATGGAAAACCATAGGCGGCAAGAAGCGCCTTGTAATGAGATGGAACAAAAGGGTTGACGGAAAACCAAAAGTCGTCAAAGAGATATATATAGGTGACATGGAAAAACTTGCAAGGATAATAGAACACCCGGACAGGAAGGTGGATGCATATTCACTCTCATATGGAGTGACTGCATCCATACTGCTCATTGAAAGGGATGTTCAATTGAAGAATATTGTGAATGGCATCATGGGGACAAATGGCAGTGGAATGTCCCCTGGCGATTATTTCCTTCTTTTCATTATGAACCGGCTATCTGATCCGGAATCGAAAAACGGCATTGAAAGGTGGATAAGGGGAGATTTTGCATCAACAATCTATCCCAAAAGGGGATCGCAGGATTATTGGAATTTCATGGATCGGATAACAGATGGTCACATGGAAATGATAATGAACATGATCAAAGAAAAGGTTCTCACTATGGGTTATGATTTTTCAAGAATATTTGTGGACGCTTCAAACATGTACACATTCATGGGAGAGAATGAAATGGCCAAGAAGGGGCATAATAAGAAGCACAGGTATGATCTCAACCAGGTATCCTATTACATAGGATCAAATTACGATTACATTCCATTGTTCTGGAATTCATACGCAGGAAACATCCATGATTCAAAGACATTCCCTGAGATGGTCAAACATATGCCTGAAAATGCAACCATAATATTTGACAGAGGTTACAATTCAAAAGATAATATTGATATCCTTAAAGACAGGAAATACATCGGTGCACTCATTCTTTCAGATCACAAAGATCTGGTTGATCTTCAAGTAGGCAATGATTCATTCATTGAAACCAGGAAGAAGGTATATGGAAAGGATCACAGGATTCTGGTATATCACAGCTCTAAGCTCCAGAATAAGAGAGTAAGAACATTCATGAAGTCGTTCAGGAAAGTTTACATGAAAGCAAAGCGACTTGTTGAATCAGGAGATTCAGATGCAATGGAACAGGCAAGATTCTTCCTTGAATCTAAAAATCTCAATGAGACAATCATCCTGCCGGATATGCACATAAACAGTGAAAGAATGAGCCACAGGATTAGAATGCTTGGATTGAATGCACTTTTCACAAATATTGAAGATATGCAGTCAAATGATATCATTGATCTGTACAGAAAAAGAAACAGGGTCGAACACTGTTTCAGAACAATAAACACAATGAGCATTGCATTTCCCCTATATCACTGGACTCCACAGAAAATAAAAGTTCACATGTTCATGTCTCTGCTTGCATATCTCTTTTTATCACTGTTATACAACAGGATAATGAAGGAAACCGATGAAATATCGCTCATATCCACACAAGATATATTGAAAGGGATAAGGGTACAGTATATCATTGACGGGAAGGATGTGAAGAAAACGATAGATGCAAAGGATCCAGAACAGATCAATATATGTGAAAAACTCAATTTGATATCATTGGCATAGGCACTACAGGTTCAACTGTGAGCAGAAGCAGTGAAATAGCTTATTGGGAATAATATCAAAAAAGAAAGGATGTAAAGTCACGGACTTATCTATTTTATCCAGTTTGATCTTTAAAGTTACAGTCAAAGATTCACCATTCTTGATTATTCCATTGGGATATTCCCCATTGATGTTAATGCCATTATTGAATTCATTATTTTGGTCCTGCAATCAGATCCCTCCAAAATTGACTTGCTGCATATACCTTGAAGTATCCATGCCTGTCACTTGCGTGTAAATGGATGTAATGACCAAGGAGGAATGAGCCATCCATTGCTGCAATACTGACAATGGAACATTGGAAAGAACGCAAGACACAGCAAAGGTATGCCTGAACTTGTGGGGATGGATCTTTATTCCAATATGGTCCTGCATTTTTTTCATGTAAAGGTTCACTGCCACTCTTGTTATTGGGAATAAAGGATCCTTTCCCTTCAGGTCCGTTTTAGTGAAAAGAAGGTATGACTTGTATTCATCTTCCATCTCAGCTGAAAGTGGTAATACCCTTTCAGGCAATTTACCATTGGTTGTGTGCTTCTTCAATGTCGGGATCCTTACAGTGTTCAGGTCAAGATCAAAATCCACAGGCCTTAACCCTGGTGAAGAGATCTCTCTATGCATCCTTCCCTTTTCATCAAGGTATGCGTCCTTGTGAAATGGCACTATTTCTTCAATCCTGGCACCGGTATGCAGCAATGCTTTCATCAGAAGGTAATATCTTCTATGATAGGCCTCATGCTGCCTGTCATCCCTGATTTTCGCCCTGACATAATCAAAGATCCTTTGCAGCTCCTCCCCATTGAAGAACTCTATCCCATTGGTCTTATGGGCCAGCTGGATCTTTGTATTCTTGTTAAATGGAATTGGGGATATCACGACTATACAATAGTGATTTCTTTATATGCTTATCTCAATGGTGAATTTCACCAGGAGAATATCCTTTTATATACTCCCTAGAGAGATCTCCATTCATGACTATACATTTTGCACAATTTGTATATTAGAAAAACTGGTAATATGAAATGAATAAATATAAAAAGCTCATTAAAACGAGTATCAAAATTTAAGGAAAAATTAGGCAGTTTCAATAGGGAACTTTAAAGAAATTCTTATACTCATTTCGTTTTTTAGATATGCCCTTATTTCCCTAGTCAAAAATTGAGGGAATTTTATTGACATTAATGATAAGGATAAGCGTCGTACAGTTCCGTCCCCTTCATATTTACTGACTGATAAATTGTATCGTAAAGGTACAGCCCTATCAGAACCTAATGTTATTACAAAATTATTTACACCTTCTGTGGTTATCTCTCGTTGGGGGACTATCAGTATTTTTACACTATATGGGCTTAAGTCCACATTGGTTTTGTTGTTTTGATTATCTTTCCATACAAGAGTTTTTGTTCCATGAATGGTACCCCACGCATTTTTAGCGTCACCAAAGTGGATGTTTCTGACTGTCAAATTTATCTCATCGTTCTCCCCTTCAATATTAGAAATGACTAACAAAGGCATTTCTAAATACTTCATTAGTTTTTCCTGATATAGTGTGTTGGATTCGACTATAAAAAGTGCACTGAATCCTCCCGCCTCAGCTACTGCGCTAATAGTTTCTATATTTTCAACTATATCAAAATTGTATTGTATAGAGATAAAATAGAGTATTGTTCCAACAATTATTAAAGCAATTATGAAAAATAAAGTTGGTGTGCTTAAAATTTTAATATTATTTAATCTTCCATACTCCTCAGAATAATCAATAGTTTCAAAAATGTCAAATTCTTTTCCACTACGCTGCATCTCTCCCCCATTGTCCCAAACTAATCACTTATTCTCCTATCTTTTTTCTCTCTTCCCAAAAAAAACCTGATCAACATCACGTGCAGCATTTCTATACGGCACAACATAAAAATTCCTTTGGTTCGATTCTTCGGTTTCGAGTATCAACCTTTTATTGAATTTGATGGCCTTAATGACATCTTTTATGGAGATATTCTTTTCGTCTGTAATTTTTTTCTCTACATCATTTGTCTCTTTCGTAAATTTTCTTATTTTTATAATCGTTATTTTTTTTTTATCTAATTTGATATTCTTACCAAAATATGAACTGGATTGGGCAGGCATATTCTCTACGACTTTAAGAATTTCTTTATTTATACCTCTCATCGCATATTCTCCATGTTGATAGTTTTAATTGAAATAAATAATTTGTTATTGTGGCTTTTAAAGCGATTTCCTTAGGGCATCTCAAAGCAATGGAACTGAAGAAGCAGGGCCTCTCTGAAATGGCCATTGGAAGGAAGATGACTGTTCCACGGATAAAACTTTAGAATGCTCCATACATGTACAAATAACCTGAATTGAGAATGATCGAAATTTAAAAGAGATTACTTAAGCCATCTTCAATAAATTTTATGAAAATTTCTCCGGAAATCACTTAGATCGATCCCCTTGATTCATATGTATATAATAATAGGGCTTCAGCATCACAACATGCCAGTTTGCGTAATTTTTCCTGAAATTTAAAGGCTTTTCAATGATGGCATGTAACTGGCATGTGCCACTTACATGCCACTCCTCATTTTTTGAATTTGAGATCTTATGGCAGCTCTTATCTGGTTAATATTAGACTTTGTTTGAAAGTAAGCAGTAAGCACCTTCCGCAAAACAAGCAAATCTTTCATTCCATAAGTGCTTACCATTGCTCATTTTCCATGTTTGTAGCTCTTATCTGGTTAAAATTAGGCATTGTTTCAACTGTTGACCGGTGACCACCCGATAATGGCTCAATGGAGAGCTGCTTCTTCAAGTGGTCATCCTTGGTCTTCTTTCGGTTTAGTACTTCATAGACGGTTGTTTTGCTCTTACTGTTTTCAAATGGTTCCTCCATTCACTTTGTGACGGATAGACGCCTGAACAGTGAGGGCATCCAATGGCTGAACTTGCAGCGGTTATGTATTTGTTTTTGCAATGAGGGCATCGAACAGGAATCTCTTTTCTAGATTTCCATTCGTACCCGCACCATCCACAAAAGATGGTTGGCCGGGAATTCTTATTGTAGAATCGTCTAGATTCTCCCGGTTTGGGCTGTAACTCTGGGTAATCATCAGTATGGTGGATTTTGTAGTGGCATTCATCGCAAACTGAAATCGTAGTCTCTGGGGAATAGGAAAGATGGTGAATTATTTTTTTTGGTTTCGCAGCCAAATCTCCCAAGTATTCTCGATATTCCTCAAATATGTTTTTGTCTAGAATGCGACTTTTACAGACCTCACAAAATTCTTTAGAGGAATTAAGAGCTTGTGCCACAAATCGTTTTATGTAATTGAACCTGCATTCTTCAGAGCAGAAAAAACCGGGTGCACTGAAGCGTATTCCGCAATGATAGCAGACCCCTTTCTGCTCGTAGAATCTGAATCCCACTTGTGATAAGAATTCTGGAATATTAAAGCGGGACAGCATGTATTCCTGGATAAAGGTGTCATTTTCAAAGATTATAGTGCCTGGTTCGCTCTCCATTGGGAAGGATATTCTACTCTCTATGCCATTTTGTCCCAACTCTTCGAAATGCAGAAAAATCGATTTTATTGATATTTCCTTGTTACTGTTATCCGGCAAAGCGTTCGCGGTTGTGTGATTCGTATTCGATTTCCAATAAATCAGTGGTCTGGTATCTTCCCAAATCTGCACTTGTTCTGTTCCTCTCATATCTGCGAAGAATGTAATATTCCCTTTATTAAGATAAAAAAGGTTGGGTTTCTTGGAGGATTCATCATATCCCAGAGTCAGTAATTTATCCCCGGTTTCTTGCAATTTATGAAATATATTTGGGTATATGCGTTTACCAAACTTGTCATAGGGTTGCACTAGCATCATTATTTCTTGTATGTATTTCAAAGTATGTTTGCGTTATTTTTCCGCTCATCCTACATTTCCCCGGATGCTGATTATTATTCGAACCTCTTATCTTGCGATTTAAAGCCCTTTCTCATGTGTTTCAGTTACTATTGCACCCCCTCTTCCTGTTCTCGTTGGTCTTGGTAAATCTGGGATAGTGGCATTAGTTAGCCCTTCCCGGATATCTCATTTATGAGCCACCTGGCATTGTTCCTGGCATCGCTGATCCATGCCTTGATATATGCAGCAGCTCATCAACATCGGTGACCTTGGAAAGATCTCCAAGGAGATTCCATGCCTCCCTCTCCAGATCACTTACTGAGGGGCCTATGTCGGATGCCCTAAGGGCCCTTTCCCTTGGTTTCCTCTCCGTCTCAATCGCAAAGCTCTTCCTGTCCCTTCCTTCACCCTTTGATATCCATTTCTGTGACATTTTTCATTCCTCCAATTTTTTCTTTCAAATTTCCATGCTGTTTGCTCTTATCTGGTTAATATTAGACCTTGTTTTGAGTATGAAGCATGAAGCACCCTTTTGTAACCCAGTCAACGCCGATTTCTGCAAGTGCTTCATTCTGCTCCACTTTTTAATAGTCTATGAGTCGTTGCAGGGCTTAGTTTCATTTTCTTTGCTATTTCTCTTTCACTCATTCCCTGCTTGCTGTATTCCACAGCTTTCCTGGCCTTCTCCTTTTTCTTCTGTTCCCTCTTCGCTTTGTTCCTCCACTTCTCCCGCTGCTTCTCCATCTCCTCCCTCCTGTGGGTCTCCCTCTCTATTGGGAATTTCTATAGGGGAGAGTATGGCCATTAATCCCATGAAGGTGAGTTCATAGGGGTTAAACCGTGAAATAGGCCCCTCGAATAATATTCTTTTTCAGTGGATATATAAAGAAAGCGGGTGAAATGAAAAAGTGTTGGAGATCTCTAATGAAAACATGATGGTATACAATTATGATACTGCAGTAACAAAAATGGAAACTTTACTTTTCAGATGAGCATGAGGCTTTATCTTGCACAATACCCAAAAGGATACATCAAATAACGCCATAGATCAATAAGAGGCCAACAACTCCAAACACGATTAACCCATATCCAACTGCAAGGTTGAATTTTGATTTTTTTCTTGTCTGGTACGTCTGGTACATATCTTTACTATATTAACAGGATTAATAAAGATTCTTATTCATCATCCTCGTAAAGAACTATTGCAGCACCTCCGCTTATAATTGCTACCAAGAACCATGTCAAACCTGCAATGGCTCGTGAAGGGGCCATAAGATCTATGATCCCGTTCGCAGCAGGTATGGAGAATACCTCGAATGCTGCAAGCAGTGAGAGAAGGGTAACTCCTCCAAGGACATGCTTGAGCTTGAGATGGAACCCGTAAGAGATCCTGGTCATTCTTACATTTCTACTTGAAGTGCTGCATTCTTGCCATTCTTCTTTCCCCTTTTCGTGTTCTTTCCTGCCATTTCACCTTCTCCTCGGCTTTTGAGGCTTTCTTCTTTTAGGTGGCCTCTTTTTACAAATTTTCCAAATAAATTTTGGAGATTTCGAAAATTTTTTTCAAATTAGAGCTCTTGAATCATGTATATATAATAATAGGAGAGCAGCAGCCGCCACATGCCATTTTTGCAAATTAATGCCGTATTTTACTGCATTAAATGAAGTGGCATGTAAATGGCACATGCCAGGCAACATGCCATCATTCAATTTTGGCCTTATCATCTTCTCATTCATCACTTTTAATTTCCCATGGATTTTTTCTGTTTTCCAGATGTTCATTTCCCATGTTTGTAGCTCTTATCTGGTTAATATTACGCTTTGCTTTAATAAGTGACCAGTGACCACTTTATCATGAGACCATGTTTATCCGTGTTTTCAAGTGGTCACATTTGGTCTTCTTTCAATAATCACACTAAAACATTTTTTAATTTCCTGTTCTCTCTCGGGCCCTTCAGCTTGTGGCATTCTATTTTTTCATATTCCTTATCAATGCCTTTTCAACTATTTTCTACTTGCTTTTTAAGAAACATCCCTTCATGGGGGTGTAATTATATGGCAAGGGATCATCACCCCTGAAAATGCCGTAACAAAAAACCCTTTAATGTCTAAATTATCGTAATAAAGGTTTATTTTGAGTTGCCTTCCATGTACGATTTTAAGGCCTCGTATTTTTTGATTCCGTCCAGCCTCATCCTTTCCTTCTGTTCCCCGGTGATCTCAGAATGGCCTGAAAGCCATGCCTTCTCCCTTTCCCGGTACAATGAATCGACTGCATGCTGCCCCCTTCTCAATACGTTATCGGGAACGTCGGGATCAATGCCTTCCACTCCCTTCCGTATGATCATGTCCCGGTCGAGCATTGCATAGGTGAAATAACCAGGTGCATGCTTTTTTGAGATCTTCTTCTTGCTCTGGGCCATCAATGTGCCCTTGTATTCCGGGTTAAGGCATTGGCCCTCATGGGAATACCATATCCTGTTTTCCTTGAGCGGGTCCATAGGGCATACCTGATCCTCGCATTTCTGATAGTATGGGCAATTAATGTAGGGTTTAGGCTCGGGGGTCAGCATGGCTTTTATGGCCTTGTGGATCTCATCCTTCTGCATTGCATCGAGCTTCCCGTAGTCTTCAATGATTTCAGTCATAGGATGACCTCCAGGATCATTCCCTTGTTGATTAGGATCGTTTTTCCCTGTGATTCCAGTTCCAGGAAGTATTGGCCCATTTTCATGCAGATCCCATTTTCAGCCTTCCCATCCAAAAGCAATACAGTCATGGATCTTCCCTGGAGGGATACGTTCATTGGATCCGGCTGTGAATAGTTCCTCGGCTCTTCCCCATTATTGATCCTAGGTTTCTCAGCCTCCAGCTTCCTTGGTTCGTAGCCTATCCTCTCAAATTTCTTTCCGTTTATTATTATCTCGCTCATTGCTGCACCTCCTTTATTTCCCTGATGTGATCTATGCTGAACCTGTACCTTCTTCCAGACTGGCCCGTTGTGTCCATTATTAACTTTCCTAGCTTTGCAGTTACAAAATGGCCCCTGTAGTTGTGTGTGTTGGGGTTTCCATCCATCATTATTTCTATGAGTGAGCCTTCCGGAATTAGTTTGATTCTGTCCCTTAATGATTCCTTCGATTGTTTGCGGGAGTTTTCAGCCATGTCACCATGGCTTTGCTTAACGGGTTTCCCTTTTCCTGATCTGTAGATACTCCCCCCTCCCACCTTGGTTCTGTCAGGAAACATGTCCAGGGCCGCCTGTATGCCACAGTTTGATGTTGAGGAGTGTTCACTCATAGGACCATGCCTCCAGGGCCCCGTTTCCAAGATCTATCATCCTGAACCCTTGCAGCTTGTATGTCGGTTTCTTGCTGAAATCCCATAGAATCTGAACCATCAGCGATGGCTCAAGGAAGAGAAGGTTCGTTACTGTGCTGCTTCCTGAATCTTTCTTAAATTCAATGAATGGTGCAGATACCTTCCATTCATTTAGAACTAGGGATCTTAACATACCATACCTGACCTGATACATCAGGTCGTGTTTCCCTTCTTCCATGGCATAATTGCCTATTTCCTCGCTGTAACGTTCAAAGACGCCTTTGAGCAAATTATAGGCCTCCTCTACCTTCTCTTTCCTTGATTTCCCGATGGCCTGAGGCTCTGAACTTAGAACTTCCATGATAACACCTCTTTTATGCACTTCCTTGCAGTGATGACAATTCCCTCATTCCTGAGGCCCGATAGAAAGCTCTTAGCCATTCCTTTAATGCTTTCAGAGGCATGGCCCATCCTCTGAACACATGGTTTTATGTTCTTTCCACACATACCAATCACCCTTTGCGGGGTTCCGGATCCCTTGTCTTCTTGGTAGTTGTCTAAGGGGTCCGGGTTGTTTTTATGCAGCACAACCAGGCTGCTATCCCTTGGAGTTGTCCTCTCCCCCTTTTGAAAAAATAAGGGGATCATTGGATCACCTCCTCGGCTTTTGGCTATTTCCCATATTTCTGTTACTGCAGTAACAGAATTGAGTTTCATTTTGGGAGAAGCATAAAGATTCATAGCTTCCTCCCTTTCAGCAATTCGCTTATCAGCTTCCTTGCCTCGTCTATGCTCAATTCGAACAGTGTTTCCTTATGCAGGCCTTCAAGCGTTTTTAAAATCCTGTTGATGTTGTGCCTGTTGTAAGAAAGGTTCTTTATGGCCTGAAGCTGCTTGGAAGATGCCCTGATGAACTTCATAGGCCTTTTTCTCCTTCGCTTTCAATCAACCTGGCCCTGTTCTGTTTTATGAGAATGCCAGCTGTGGGCTCTTCCACTTCCTCAGCTGCCCCTTTTTTTAACTCGTAATTTTTGTACACCCCTGCTATTTCGATATCCTCCAGCGGTTCTATCTTCAGGAATTTGTATGATGATTTTTTGTACGTTTTGTAAGTGTTGAACTCTTTTTCACTGCATGAGTTACCAAGAGTAAAATCGGACCATTCCAATGCATGTTCCCTTGAAATTTCCTGTGGCCATGGTATCCTGTAAAATATTTTTCCTTCCAGTGTAAAACGGTCTTCAACCCTCAAGTTCATCCTGTCGAAGAGCCCATCCGGATACTGCTTAGTTTGCTTGAAATACAGGAATGTTGTTGGAGTTTTGCTTGAATTGACCGGTGGATCCTCAGCCTTTGAACCTTTTCTGGCAATCCCCCGGTTATTGTTCTTTTCAGGATCCTTTAGAATCAGAGTTGTTCCATTAGGCGAATCTGATTCTTTTTCCCTGAGCAATTCAATGGAGTTTTTGACCTCCGGGATATCCGGCCCATTATTGCTGTCTTCATTCTTTTCATTGGTATTTTCAATTTCTTCAATGCGGATCAGCTTATATCTGATCTTGGCCTCCATTATTGACTTTGAAGTTGTGTTAAAGACAGTGAATCCAGCAGTCCCTCTCTTGAAATTTCTTGCCAATCCCATTTTTTGAATCTTGTCCTTCACGTATTTGCTATATTTCGATTTGTTGAATTTTGAGGAACTGACGTCGATCCCCTGGAGGAGTGCAACCTTTTCAGAGATGTCTATTAATTTTACCTCTACTTCAGTCACCTCCAGTGCTTCTTTTCCAATTTGCCTGTAATCAAGCATGTCTTTGTGTTTTTCATTTACCACTTCATCCAAAGTTTCAATTATGTTTGAATCGATGGAATCCAATTGCTGCTCCTCTTCCTTTTCCCTCTGATCCTCTAAAAACTCCCATATCTGATCTATAATTGCCTGGCCTTCCTCTCCGGCATGTCTTGAAACAAAACTGGCCAGCACAAGGATAGGATATGCTTTGTCCCAATCCCTGCCCATAAGATTCAGCCTGTTTTCAATTCCCTCATTTTCCATTATGTCCCTGATTTCCTTCCAGTGGTTCAAAATCATAACATAGGCCATGTCCCTGATTTGCTGCCATCTTTTGTCACGTGGATCTACCGTTCTGGCAGATTTTATCCTGTCTAACGTCTTTACAAGCAATATCTCGTAGCTCCTGTCCCTTAGCGTCTCCGTTAAAACACCAATTCCGCAAATCACTTTCGGGGAATAAGTGGAATAGAGGACTCTCCTGTAGCCTTTTTCTGTCTTTTCAAGCCTGGGGACTTTTCCATTCTTCTGCCATCCTGAGTTGATAACCTGGTCAAGCCCTTCCTGTGTTTCACTCTTTACAGATCTTTTGCCATAGGTTTCAGCTTCATCTATGATCAGCATCCCTGAGGTGTCCTGGATTGAACGGAACATTGTTGCAGCTGTAAGATTGACTGCAGACAGTGAATTGAAGCCGATCTGATCATGAATTGCCCCGCCTTTGGATTTTGCAGCCCCTTTATTTCCGGTAAATCTTACATAAGGCATTGAATTAAAGAGGGGATAACAGTAGGTCAGAATATCATACAATGCTGAAAAAACAGATGCAGACTTATTATCCCCAAAATCCATGAAATGATCCCATGCATTTTCCTTGATCTCTTTGTATACTTCCCATGGTGTGTAATCCACGCTGCCATTTATGAAGTCCTGGATGGAGGGGGCGCTCCATCTTTGCTCCAGCAGGGAAGTGGGGATCTTGGCAATCAAATTTTTATTCAGGAAATAGCTTTCTTCAGCATTTATTATCTTCTTTTGCGAACTTATAAAAAAGTTGTCCAGGACTACCTTGATCCCGACTATGTTATTCTTCCTGTCAAAGATAGGAGTCTCCTTGGGCAAAGGGATTCCTATGACCATTTCATCATCAATGTAGCTTAAGACTGGATTTATTTCGGTGTAATTCCTGTCAAGGAATACCTTTGTGCCCGATTCCGTAATAAATGTTCCCATTTTCTGCTTTGAGGGTGCAGCTCTTCTTTTCTTCGCTGTAACTTTCTTTAGTTTTTGAACCACTTCGTTCCCTGCTGTAACCTGTTTGCTTGCCATGATTAAATTTCCCCCTCCAATTCGTCTATCAGCCTTTCCAGGCTGCTAAAACCCAAGACTCTTTCTCCTGAACTCAACCTGCGTTCTGAGTAGCCAACTGCGCTGATATGATCATGCCCTTTGCCTGACCTGTCGGAAAGTGCTTTAATCACTTTCTTCCGCTCTTTAATGGATACATCCATCCTTGCCAACGATCCGTCTATTGCAAGTGTGAGGGCATTTCTCCTTCCGTCAGCTTTTTCCCAATATGGCAATAGGATATCCACGATTTCCTCAACATCCACTTCATCTGCATGTGCTTGAAGTTCTTCGGAATTGGAGATATCGGGCTGCTTTCCTTTGCTTTGCCCTCTAACCTCTAAAATCCAATCAAAAAGATGTTCCGGCAAAGGCTTAATCTCTTCCAAGATCTTGAATTCATAACGGCCAAACACCCCTTGGCTGGGCGGTACTATGACATACCCCCCATGCCCCTTTATGTCAAGGCCATTAAGGGCAGCTGTGTGGTTGAACGACTTAAAACCGCCAGATAGTTTAAAAAAGAATTGGAACCCTCCGGATTGAGTCCTTGTTGCAAGCGTGTTTAGAATTTCCTCATCATCCCCTAATTCAGACAGAAGTTTAGAAATAGAGGTCATTCCTATTTGAATAGGTTTTCCTTCCTTCAAAATTGGAGTTTTGGCTGAGTCCTTTTTTACATCAGCATCAAGGACTATAATATCCTCATCCAATGCCAGCCCAATGCTGGCCTCCGGATAGACATGCCACCATTTTGCTATTGTTTTAGGATCGTTTGTTGCAGCCCTTAGGCCATGCGTCAGGCCTATGGAAGAATCTGAAATCGGGGTTTTGTCCTTGTTGCAGGGGAAAATTTTAAAACCAAGCTTTGAATATTTTAAGGCGTAAGATACTAAGGTTTCACCATCAAATTTGTTGCCGGAGAAATCGCTTTGGAATAAACTTTTAAACGAATTTGCATTACCATTATTGGTGTTTTCTTTCACAACGATTTCACCTTCTTTCATTTTTTATTACCTCCTTGGCAAATTGCCCGGGAACTTGAACATCAAGGTCAATGATCCTGACCCATTCTCCTGCCTTTAGTATGAATTCACTGAGATCCATCGCATCTGGTTGGGAAAGGATTATTGTTTTTAGTGGCTCACTTAACTTGAGGGCCTGCTGTTTCAGATTATACATACTAATAATTGACATTTCATTGCAGTCTCCCCCTTTTCAGGATAGTAGTTTCAGTATCATTGGCAGTTTTCTCCTCAGTGGGTGATTTTATGATTTTCTCTATGACAACTAAAATTTGATCTCCAGCTTTTATTCCCATTTTATCGATTAATTTCTTTGGGATTTGAGCTCTACCATTTGTTGTCACATTTAGAGTGGTTTCCATTTCTATTACCTAATATGGTAATTGATAATGGTATTTTAATATTCCTATTACCAAAATTGGTATTCGTGATAATACCAAACATTACAACCTAATACCTGTTATGGTTTTCAAGATAATGTCAGCTATAGATAAGGTTCATCATGCGACTGCAATTCTTACGTTTCTACTTAACAAAGAATCTGTTAAAAAAACAGATCTACTTAGCATAGTATCATCCTCAGATTCGCTTTCTAACTCAATCAGGGCTTTGCAAGAAGAAGGATTTATTAATGTTGAAACCAAAATAATAGGGAGAAAAAATGTATTTCTTTCCCTTACCGACAAAGGACACAAGGTTGCAAAGCAACTCATGATGGCCCAACTAGCAGCAGAGGGAAAGATTATTAACACATTTTTCTCAAGGCAGCAGCTCATCATTATGTTCATCGGGAAGGTAGGGAAAGCGACGATCAGCCAGATAAAAGATGAGATCCTTGGATCATACGATGACCTTGAAGATCTCAAGAAAATTAAGCTGGTAAAATCAGAGATTGATAGCAAGGCTTATCCGCCTGAGAATTACGTCATGTTGACGGATCAAGGAGAAGAGATGTTTAGGGAATTGGAGAAAGCTGAGGGGATATTGAAGAGGTGAAAATATGGGAAAAGATGAAAAATATGTAGAGCTCAATTGGCACGACAAATATAAAAAAATGGAATTGGGCCACAGAACTCTAATTGAGTATCCTAATCTTCCGTTTCAGGTCATAGAGACCGTTAATAAACCACGACCAAAAGGCGGAATAAATTCCCCCCTTTTCCCTGAAGAACAATGGCCCGAAAATTATCCAAAGGATTGGAAAAATAAACTCATCTGGGGTGATAATAAACTCATTATGTCTTCACTATTAAAGCAGGGATGGGCAGGGAAGATAAATTTAATCTATATAGATCCACCCTTCTACACAGGTGCTAATTTTTCTTTTAAAACTCAAGTTGATGACTCTGAAATTGAGAAGGAACCATCAATAATTGAGAAAAGGGCCTACACTGATACCTGGAGTGGGGGAATAGCATCCTATCTAAAATATATGTATGAAAGACTTGTTCTAATGAAAGACTTGTTAGCCGAGAACGGATCAATTTACGTACATCTAGATTGGCGTGTAAGTCATTATGTGAAGGTTATGATGGATGAAATCTTTGGATATGACAATTTTAGAAATGAAATCATTTGGCACTACTTTGTATCAGGTAAATACCCGAATGAATTTGCTAAAGACCATGATGTAATTTATGTTTATTCAAAACAAAATAATAGAATTTTCAATTACGAAAAAGAGATTGACAAATGCCTTTTTTATCAAAAATTTTTTGAGGGCCAAATAGTCAAAGGCAAAGACGGTAATGATTATTATAAATATAATGGAGAATTAAGAACATTCGAAAAACAAGTTTCAGAAACTTGGAATATAAACAAGATAAAGCGAGACGGTACTGAAATATTGGGATACAAAACACAAAAGCCGGAAGAACTGGTTAAGCGCATTATAAAGGTGTCTTCTAATCCTGGGGATATGATCGCAGATTTCTTCTGCGGTTCTGGAACAACCCTAGCAGTGGCAGAGAAATTGGGTAGAAGATGGATCGGCTCTGACTTATCCAAATATGCAATTCAGGTTACAAGGAAGAGACTGCTTGATATTCACAATTCAAAGGATCTTATAGATGAAATGCTCGATAAATACGGAAAGCCAGCAAGACCTTTCGAACTCTGGAACATAGGGAACTATGAACTTGCATATTGGAAGGAGAATCCTGAAGATTATCTTACTTTTATGATTAAGTTGTACAAGTCTAGGCCTTTGAAGGGTCACAGATATATACATGCTTCAAAAGATAATAGGGCGGTTCATGTTGGTCCAATAAATGCGCCAGTTTCTATGGAAGAGATCAGGAATTTTGTTTCCGAATGTGTATCTAACAATTTTACCAAAGCGGATGTGCTTGGATGGGAGTGGAATTATGAAGTTAATGAATTGGCGAAAAAAATTGCGGAGAGGGAAGGAATAGCGATCCAACTCATTCAAATACCAAACGTTAATGAGTTCAAATCTGCATTAGCAGGAACGAAATTCGATCTGAAATTGTTGAAAATTCCAGATCAAGTGATAGAAGATAAACTAATACCAGCAGTTAAGTTTAATTCACTTGCATCATTGGGCGTTTCAAAGAAAATAGAAAAAAAAGAGATTACTATAAATATTGAAGATTTTCAAATTCAGGACACATCTGACATTCCTGATTTGGTTAACAAAATAAAGGATTCAAGACAGCTGATTGACTACTGGGCAATAGACTGGGACTATAAAGGAGATACTTTTCATAACCAGTGGCAGAGCTACAGGACAAAAAAGGATCTAAAGGTAGATTACGAAGCAAAGTATGTTTACGACAATGCAGGCGAATATCAGATAATGATAAAGGTTGTGGATGTGTTTGGAAGCGATACGAATAAGATTGTAAAGGTGAAAATATGAATCCTACTGATATTTTGTACCCTGAAAATAGAGATAAAAGCAAGTCCTATCTAGTCAACAAGCTTCGGCTTGGTGTTAAGAATTGGAGAGATTCAGGTTATCCGGGAACAACAAACACCACAAAAAAACTGTTGAACTATTGGTTCAATGAGGATCATCTCATAAATTACGAAAAGTTCGAATTTTGGTATGCTCAGAGGGAGTCCATTGAAACTCTAATATATATCTACGAAGTAATGAAAAAGAGAAATTTCATAGACTTGGCCAAGGAATTCGGAGAAGGACCAATAGGTTTCGGTGCTCCGGATTACGATCCTAGCAGAGATCTCTATCCGCTCTACGGATTTAAAATGGCTACTGGTTCCGGTAAAACCTTTGTTATGGCTTTAACAATAGTTTGGCAATTTTTCAACCATTGCTTCGAAGATAATAAAAACGATTACACTTCAAAATTTCTTATGATAGCTGGAGAAAAGAATGTCATATACGACAGGCTTAAACGAGATTATCAGGATGCAAAGATATTCAAAGACATTCCTCTAATTCCTCCAGAATGGTCTGATAATTTTGACCTTAAGGTTATTCTAAAGGAGGATCCGATATATACTATACCTGAATCTGTTTTGTTTTTAACGAATATACAGCAACTGCAGGAAAAAGCAAGCAGAAAGAAAGAAGCGGAACAGTTTGTCGATGACATATTATATCTGAAAGAAGTTAATAAAACTAACATAGCGCAGGAGAATAGAATAAGAGAGGTTCTTGAGAAGATACCTAATATAATGATACTTAAAGATGAAGCGCATCACATTTACAACTATGAAAAAAAGTGGAAGAATATATTGATCGAGCTGCATAAGCATCTGGAATCTAATTTTGGTAAAGGAATAATATCGGAACTGGATTTCTCTGCAACACCAAGAAGAGAAAACGGAGCTCTATTTTACTGGTTGACCGTGGATTTCACGCTTAAAGAAGCTATAGAAATGAACATTGTTAAACGGCCACTGAAAGGCATAGTATCTAATGCTACAGAAATCTCATCAAAAAAAGTGGTCGAGAAATATAAAGCATGGATCGAAGCGGGCATAAGAAGATGGCGGGAATATAGAAACGCCTTGTCACAATTATCCAAAAAACCCATAATATTCTTTCAAGCGCCAAACAATGAAGAAGCAGATGAATTGAAGGATTATTTGGACACAATCCCTGATTTGAAGAGCAAAATAATTCTTATTCATACGGACAGCACAGGAAAAGTTAGAAATTCAGATATAGAAAAAGCAAGAAAATTTGCTCAAAATATAGATAGCGATAACACCCCATACGTGGCAATTGTAAGCACTATGATGCTTAACGAAGGATGGGACGTTAAAAATGTAAATGTTATTGTAGGTCTCAGATCATATACTTCGGAAAGGAACGTTCTTCCAGAGCAGGTTATAGGAAGAGGTCTCAGAAAGATGTTCCCCGAAGAGAACTCTGATATTAAGCAATCAGTAAATGTTCTGGAAGTTATTGGACCGCCTGGATTAATGCAGATAATAGAGGAACTCGAAAAGGAAGAAAACATGACATTTGGTACTATTGATGTCGGATCTCAGCTTGACATGACCACAATTTATGTAGATATGGATAAGATCTCCAAAGACATAGATATTCCGATACTGACCCCAAGAATTGTAATGAGGGAATTCCAAATAGATGAGACACTATTGGATAAATTACCAGCGCTTTCGTTCTCATTGGGGGACAAAATACTCAAAACAACGTACCGGGCAGTTGATATGGTAACAAAAGCAGTGGAAATAGAAAGGGTTTGGGATCTTCCAGTTCCGCAGGATACGAAGAGTGTCATTGCTTATTACACGGATAGGATACTTAAGCAACTTAAATTAATTAACGTGTTCGCCGATTTCTATCCGCTCGTGAAGTCGTATGTTGAAACAAAACTGTTTAATCAGAGGGTTGACTTGAACGACCCGCATGTATTATTTCAGTTGAGTACTCCTGAAATACAGGAGAAATTAATCAATCTATTTGTAGAAAACTTAAGAAATTTGTCTTACACAGAGAGAGAACCAACAAAATACGACTTCATTAAACTCTCAAATACACAACCATTTGTTTGGACAAAGAAGGTCCATCAATCTGACAATTGCATTTTTAACTATGTTCCATGCGACAACGACTTTGAAGTGAATTTCTCAAAATTCCTTAACGCTGCAGACGATATCGATGCCTTTTGTAAAATTGTATCAAAAGTTGGTTTCTTTGTTGAGTATAGAAATTCTCATGGTAATCTGAGAAATTATTTCCCTGATTTTGTAGTCATGATTGGTGATAAATACTATGTCTTAGAGACAAAAGGAGAAGTGGACGAGGATGTAAAATACAAAGATGAAAGGATCAAAATTTGGTGTAGGGATGCTACCCGAGTTACAGGTGTGAATTGGGAATATGCCAGGATTAATGAAGAGTATTTCAAAAAATATCATTTTAACACATTGATAGAGTTAATTACTGCATTGAATTGATAGTGATAGGATTCATTTTTGGGTGCGATCACTCTATGCGCTACTTATGTAGTTTCTATTCAAATTCATTTTTTACCCTCTCCATCATAGGTAAGAGACATTTGTTTTTCATCCACACTCGTTTCCGGCCTAAATAAATCTGGCATTCATCTCTTTCATCACTGTGATGCGCCTTGACATTTTCTTGCATTTCGAGCATGTAGCCTTTTGATCCTATATTATTTATCAATTGTTTTGAAGAAGAACATTTCTTGTTTCATAATTCTAATAAATTTAATAGTGATCGTAGTGACGGTAGTGACGCAAGTGATCGTAGTGACGGTAGTGATTGAAATTTCAGCATTGATCTTAGACTAAGCATTATAATGAGTAAATTACGCTATTTTTTATTAGTGATCGTTAAAAATTATATCTTGGGATTGAGTGCGAAAAATCTAATGCCGATTCAATCCATTCCACGTTTTACTATTGCTTCTTTATTGCCCGGAAGTATGGCTGTGAATTCCCATCCCTGGTCGATGTATTCCCTGAGTTCACTTATGTCAATTATTTTCTGAGGGTTCTTCCTCTCTTTTTTTGATGCTGCCTTCTCCTTCATCTTTTCTTCCAGTTCGGCTGCACTAAGCTCAAGAAGCCCAGCAGTGTCTATCTCCTCTTCTGTAAAGCCAACTGTTAGAAGGACCATCCTCTTGAATTCAGTTACATTTTTCTGATATTGATCCTCTGTAATCCCTCCATACTCAGTTTCAAGATACTTGAGGGCCTTTGAGTAAGCCTCCCTCATGTTCTCTATGATTGTCTCCGGAAGAATGCCATGGTTGAGGGTGTATTCATGCTCCATGTCTCCATGATGCCCCATCCAAAAAACCCGGTAATCCCTCCTAAGCTCATGCACCTTGGATTCTGCAAATAGGAGCTGTGTGTCAAAGTACTTTCTCAAAACATAAGGCCTTAGTTGGAATCCGGCCCTTCTTATGGTATTCCTTATCATGTCTCCCACGTTCGCCGTGGATATGAAAGGGGCACTTGATCGGATCCCGCTCTTTGCCGGTGTTATTATTGGTGTATCATATGTAAGGACCTCCCCTTGCCCCATCCGGTTCTCAAGGTACATCTTTATGTATGACATTCCCTCGGGGCCAATGAATGTAAAGTATTCATTATCTTTCTTGGAAAGAGTGGATCTTATCTTTACCTGGACTGGCATTTTTAGTATCTCTATGCTTCCTTCCCCTATTTTGACATACACAAAGTCGCCTATCCTGAGGCCATCATCTCCCCTGTAATCGCCCATGACCTGGGGCCTCATCCCCGTGAACGCCATTATTGAACATGCGCACCTTTCTCTAAGATCAGCTGCCTTGAATATCAACCTGAGCTCATCCTGAGTTGGAATCCTTTCGTTTTTCAACGTAAGTCTCTGGTTCGTTCCAGATATTTTAATCTTCCTTGAGATCTTTACTCCATTGAATGAAAGCCATGATCTAACTCCTTTAACAACTGACTCAATGTATGTTCCTGAGTGCACCCCAGAGGCGTTTCTGAAATCCCTCACAAAATCCAAAAGCAAGTTGTTTATTTCCTTTTCACCAAGATTGGCCAATTCATTTGGCTGATGCTTTACAAAACTGCAGAACAGCCCAAGCCTCCTCAGAGAAACATCGGCAGTTAATCTTGATCCTTCCGTAATGTTTCCATACCATCGCTTTACGTCTTCATCATCTAAAAGATGGGCGTACTTTCCTCTAACCATGAATTCGCAATCATTAGGCATATATTATTATTAGTGCTTGAACCCTATTGGGAACGGGCCCACCGGGATTCGAACCCGGGTCTTCGGCTTCGAAGGCCATCAGGATATCCTGGCTACCCCATGGGCCCAGGTCACATATGACTCACTTCAATTTACATTTTATCTTGACGGGTAAAATA
>JAKBGP010000175.1 GCA_021833045.1 Thermoplasmata archaeon | reverse complement strand
CGGGATTGATGGAAGCTAAGGAACTTTCAAATATGATCTACAACGAACTTGACTCTGATTATGGGCAGATTATTAGATCTGCCAGGAACAGGCATGGTGGGAAGTATGTGGAGTATCTGGAAGGGAGAAATTCTGCATTTCCATATCTGGAACGAAACCAGGCCCCCCAGTCAATGATCATGAGCTACAATAAATGGAATCTTGATCACATTTCAGAACTTATGGGAATAAATTCAATAGACAGGGAAGATTTTCTCCTTAAAGCTGCCAGCATCAGAACAAATAGGAGAGACAAACTTCCAAGGGTCTTCGAATTTGTGGATATAACTTTCTCACTGAAGATGAATTATGGTATATTCAGGGAATTCCAGAGGCACAGATTCATGAGTATTGTGAGGGGAAATTTAATGCCTGATCTTGGTTATGATATACCGGAATTAGTTGGATTGGATCCTGAAATAAAGAAGCAATTTGTTGGTATTGTGGAGAGTTCCATACAGTTTTACGAAGAATTAATAAAAGATAGCAATGACAGTGTAGCAGCACAGTATGTGCTTCCAATGTGCATCAACCATCAGATGATTGTACACACAAACCTGAGGGAATTATGTTACTTTGCAGAACTTAGAACAACCCCACATGCCCATGATGATATCAGAAATCTTGCCCTGTCCATGGTCAGGAATTTTATTTCACTCGAACCAGCATGTGAACCCATTTTCAAATTCATCGACAGGGGTTCATACCCCCTTGGAAGATTCTATCAGGAATACAGGAAGGAGAAAAAATTGGACAATATCTCCTCCCATTGATGCCACAACCACCATGACCGGTTGAATTTTACCATGAGAATTATGATTTGAGGAACACTACTGAGTGTTCAATTTCCACACGGTGATTTATTTCTGGTTTTCATAAAAAGTAAAAAATAAATGCATAATGACATACACATATGAATGGGAACAAAGCATAGTTATCTGGAAGATCATTACAGAAAAGAGGGAAAAGGCAGGGTTACGTTTGTGGAATTCACCGATATTGTTGTGGACGATTCCATATTATTTCCAACATCTTATGGACAGCCAAATGACAAGGGCTCCATCTTCATAGACGGAAAGGAGTTCGAGATCGTGGATGTATGGGATGATGGAGATGGCATTCACCTGATTTCACATGATACATATCCCCAGGATTCAAGAGGAAAGGAGATCGCGCAGCACGTTGACTGGAATATAAGGTATAATCACATGAAATTCAGGACTGCCATGAGAATTATGGCGGGAATTGCATTCGAGAAGTTTGGGGCAACTCACAGAATAAACCAAACCTATGAGGATTACGCATGGATAGATCTCGAATTTGATGGAATAACAGAGGAAGCAGTCAGGGAAATTGAAGCTGAAACAAATAAGATTCTTCTTTCAGGAAATGAACCAGTTTATAGGTATGTTAAAAGGGAAGATTTCCTGAAGGATGAACACCTCATGTCTATAACCAAATCGAAAGTTCCAGACATCTCTGAGATAAGGATTGTAAAAATAGGGAATCTCCCGGAGATGATGGAAATGGGGACGCTCACTGCTAACACCAAGGAAGTTGGAGAAATAGCCCTGAAAACAAATCTTATAAAAGGAAAGGTTGGAAGCAGAGTAAATGTGTCACTTAAAAATTTAAAATAATTTTTCTGTCAAAGGAAAATATTTCCATATTTTATTCCCGCAAAAGATGTTTTCCTTCGGCTTTAACCCTGCTTAGACGGGTAATCTCTTCAATAAAAATAACAATTCCAATCAATAATGCACTTATCCCCGAATATATCAATATTGGCTCAGTAGGCTGGTTCGAGGGGCTTTCAATAAAGACATTGATAGTGGCATTCTGGTTTCTGCCCTGTACATTCTTCAATACTATGAAAAATAAACCGTTTCCCAAATTTACAAAATCCCCTGCTGGGAAGTACTTGCTGTAAATTTTTGAATTCGTGATATTTGCGAATTTCTCTACTGTAGTTGTCACTGGGATTCCTGTGCGGTTCTTATATGTGGAAGTGTACCAAATACTCCAGGATATATTCCCGTATTGTGAATCTATCTGCACAAGCGTGGCAGTATTATATGAAATTCCGAGTCCTCCAGAGATATTTTGGGAAGTGTTTATAGGTCCCTGATAATTGTATGTAAGGTATTTAGCAGTATAACTTGAATTGCTTAAATATCCATAATTTGAGATCACAACTCCTGACAGTATTAGAACTATAGCTATCAAGACCGGTTTCGTGATCGATGGTTTTAATTTCTTTTTAAGAACTTCAATTAAAGGTTTTTTTCTTGTTCTGACCTTTAAATTGTTCACAATAATGTGATCTATTTATTACAAATATATTTATCGGTTTACCGTATTCGCAGTTATGAAGTTAAGAGAATATCTGAATACTGCGGATCTCTATCTATTCATGATAATTATGTCTACAACATTTCTGATTTCAATATATTCAATTTCTAATTACATTTTCAGCAATACTGGGGGGTTCAAGAAGACAGTTATACAATATCTGTACTTCACACCCGGTACAGGGAGAGAAACTGTTATCTTTACTGCCATATCTTTTATTATAGCACTGTTCTTAATTCTTCTTTTTAACACTAAAGACTCTGTAAAGAAAGAGATGAATGAAGGAAAATCAACATATTCAGAAATATTCCTTCTTACCTTTATCGGCCTAATTTTTTTATCCTATAATGAGACATCAGTTCCAGATCTTCAGTTACTTTTTGGAAATGTTGGAGTAACAGCATATTACGAGCAAACTGCTATATTTTTTTCAATTATTGTGATAATAGTGGGTTTGATTTCACTTGTTCCACTGGCACTCATGAAGGATACGCCTGTTATAAAAACCATCATGTCCGGGCATAAATATAAGTTTCATTATTATCTTTATTCATCAGTCCCTGCAACAATTGCAACATTTATTTTGTATCTAAATGAAATTCTGAACTTAAATGAATTTGTTATAATATTCCTTATATTTTTCATGTTTTTTGTTTTTATGCAACGAAATGGCCTTTTCAGAACAATATCTGCTGTTTTTCTAATATTCGGAAGTCAGCTTATAACATCATATTTTATATCCGTTACAGATACTCTGTACCTGTTATTCGTTATTTTACTTCTAGGATTAGGATTTGCAACACTATCAATTCCTGAAGTTCGCCAGATTCATCAGGATTCATCAAATGAAGAAAGCTATAAAACAACCGGTTCAGAAAACCCTACGACACAAAAGTCTTCTTTAAAGATGCATGATTCCCGCAGTATTTACGATGCACTTTTTATAAGGGGCACATGCCCACATTGTGAATCTGTGGAATTCTACATCAAGGGAAACATTCTTGAATGTAAAAAATGCAAATCGGAACTTACAGGAAAGGAAAACGAATTTAATTCATTCATTGTTTCTGAGAACAAGAGAGGAATTTGATCTCGCAAGTTTTTTATAGGTAAAAATTGAAAAGATAATGGAAGGAATGAAGAGTAGAAGGCTGATCCTATAACCGTAAAATTCAAGAAGGAAACCTCCCGAGAACGAACCTGTTACAAATCCTATTGAGAAAAATGTCTCATACAGGAAGACGCCATCCCTCGGACTTTCAGTTTCTCCAATATAACTTAGGATTTTTGAAAATCCCATGCTTCCTCCGAGGCCTGCGAGGAATAAGGTAAGAGAAATCGAATAAAATGAAAAATTGATAATAAGTAGCAGATATGATGTTACAAAAATAGAAGAAAACCATGCAAACTGCCCGGTAGATATTTTTTTTGAATAGTTTGAGATAATGGAACCCAGTGAGAATGAAATGCCAAAGATGCCAAGCAAAAGTCCAATGTTAAAATAAGAATAGCCACTGTTTTTTAGAAGCGGAGTGAGGACAAATGCAGTATAACCCATCGCAAGACCTACCAATAGCATAGGCATGAGCATTAAATAATCCAGCGATCCTTCCTTCAGTCTTTTTCTCTCATTCGGTTCCACAGGCTGTATGAGGAATCCAATAATTGAACTGATCACCACTATGAAGTAAATTGACCTGTAACCTCCGTACTGGATGATTGTACCTGAGAATATGGGAAATAATCCTGATGGTATAGCCCATGCGGCAGAGTATCTTTCAGCTTTCCCATCACCGCTCATAAGTCCTGTCTCTATTTCAGCGGCTATCCACCACATGCTCTGAAATAATCCGGATGTTGCAATAAGAAAAATATAAACATAAAGATTGAGATCAATAAGCAGTAAAATAGCGGAAATAACGGCAAGCACAGCAAATGGGAATTTCAATGCAAAGTTTATATGAGCTCTTCTGGACTTTCTGTAAAGAAATGAAACCAGGATAAATGGCAGGGAAGTTGAAATTCCTATTATTCCAATGTCTTCATATGATACACCAAGAAATGCAAGCCTAAGGGAATAAGTAAAACTTAACCAGAGCCAGCTCATGGAGAATAGAATAGTGCTGATTGTAAAATACCGGCTGTTATTAATATTCCTCCAGAAAAAGCTCATAGGCAAGCCATATTTTACTATTATAAATTGTTATTGAATTATTTTAAAAAGGAAATTGATCAGTTACAATTTAGTTCAATAGAATTACACTCCATTGATAATTTCCTATTATATTTCATCCACATTAATCAGTCCACTCCCACGCCTGAAGTTAGCGGGCTTGCGGTTAGAGTGAAGGGCAGTTTAGTTTTTATACATATATGATATTCCCCTCAGGATAATCATGGTAACGAAACCAGCAAGAATGTATACAAAGATAACTGGTCCTGCATACACAAGAAGGGAATTCATGGGGGGCGTCCCATATCCGAAAATTACAACATTCACCCATGGGAATCAGAAGAAAGATTTTCCAATTGAATTCAAGATGATTGCGAAAGAAAGCTGCCAGATCAGACACTCTGCCCTTGAGGCAGCAAGAATATCTATTAACAGAAA
>JAKBGP010000174.1 GCA_021833045.1 Thermoplasmata archaeon | reverse complement strand
TCTGTTCTCCTCCAGGATCAACCACAACACAGCTACCCCTGCTGGAAAGTATTATTGTATTTGTCATGAGGGGGCCCGTTATTATCTTCCTGATTTTCAGCATTCCAGTCATGAAACTATAGTCGAATCAGGGATATGGCTTTAATCATATCCTGAAAGGGGTGTGTTTTGCACACAATTCTAAAATGTTCAGATAATGAAATATACCATTTCACATTTTGGGTAGCATGGGCGCGTGGCCAAGCTTGGATATGGCAACAGCCTCCTAAGCTGTAGATCAGGGGTTCAAATCCCCTCGCGCCCGTGTGTTCATTTCACTTCTTTCTTTCTCATATCCGGGAACCTTCGAGGATTCCCATGAACCGTCAGTTTTTCTTAGATTTCCGCTCACCCTGAAGAAGGAATGCCATAGCCAGTTGGCAAAAGGATAGTGTTCTATCACATCTGATCCATTTTCAAAGTTAATACCTTCAGGATAAAAAAGTTCAAGAGCTAGATCAATCCTTATAGAAGATTTCTTTTCAGCTGTTTCACTCAGTATTATGTTCTTGGTTGATACAGTGTGAATTTGTACATAGATTTAGGTTGTTAATCAGGAATATGATAAATGTCAAGAAAGAGGGACACACCTCTTCCTGAAATCATTCCATTCTTGGAGCAAGGAAGAACTTGACCTTTTTTTCTCCAGACTTTTCAATGTATTCGGGTTCTATTATGAGTGGGTAGTCGTTGTTGAATGCAAGCTTAAGCCTATCTGCAGAGCCTGTGGATTTTATGATTTTCATGAGGTAATCGGAAGGGTAACTGCTCTTTGAACCTCCTCTTGACACAAGCTCCACACAGTTTTCCCTCTCAAGAATCAGTTCGGCATCTTCAGAATCTGTTCTGGATGAGATAACAAATCTTGAATCCTCTATGGAAAGCTTTACAGAATCCCTCACATCGGTTGTGGCCCTCAATCCTTTCTCGATTTCAGCCTTGTTGACAACAACATAATTCTCAGGGTTCACTGCTGGGAGTTTTGGAGCGGTCATGTTTCCGTATTCCAGCAATGCTATGCTTTTGCTCAGGTTCCCCATGGTGAATTTAAGTTTTCCAGGAGCACTCGTTATGCTGATGGGTTCGCTGTTTCCACCAAGTTTCAGTACATTCTTAACCCTTTCAATCTCCAGTGGGATGTCTGTTTTTTCACTCACTTCATAGCTTTCAAAAACTGAACTCGAAACAAAAAGATCTGCCATTGCAACTCTTGCGCTGTCTATGGCCCTCACATGTATGCCGTCCGGCTCAAATTCAAACTTGGCTTCTCCCGTGATGGAGTTGACTATATCTATGATCTCCTTAAGAGTGCCTATGGTTGAACTAACTTTCATAGATGGTAATGTGCAAGCAGGCAAATAAATATTTTCAAATATGATCAAGGTATGTTACCAAATAAGATCAATATCGAATAGATGCAACAAATAACATTGTCAGATTCCATTGAATGAAGGAGTTATGTCCTATATAGGTCGGTGAAATTTATGTTTGCGATCTGCGCTGTACGTTTCCAATAGCCAGTATTGGCCGGGGCCATCCAACATTCATTATCACTGGAGCAAAGAGTCAAGCTTCTTCTTATAAAGCAGATTGTGGATGAATCAAACAGAATATTTCAAAAATATGTTTGCAATATTCTTCATGAAGTCCTGCATAGATATATTACACAAAGCATTGGAAAGATCATTACCCTGGTGAAGGGGCCATAATTGCGGTACACAACCTTCATGTTATATCGTGATGAAAAGGAATGGTATAACGAAATCAGATGCAACAGGCAATTGGTACCGGTTATTCTTTAACCATAAAGAAGAACTACGAATCACATGCAAAGAAACTGGAGGTAATGGCAAAAGAAAATTCTGATCACGGTAAAGATGCAAAAGAATCTAAAATCCATAAGAAGAGTCTGTTTGCATATTCATTCGCAATAATGGACCTGGAATCCAGGATGTATAGATCGGGATCATCCATGGAATCTGAAAGGGAAGCATATGACAGGGCCAATGGTTCTTCTTTCAACTCTGGGGATGGAGAAGGACTCAATACGTCTGTAATCCAGTATTATTCATCACATTCATACATGGATAAGCTGGGAAATACGAAAGTATTCGTAATTCCAAAAAATACGCTTCACTGAACAGATCAAAGAAATGTAAAGACACAGTGCGGAAATTTGTTGGGAATACCATTCATATCTGGAACAGTAACATCAGAGAAGCAATTCTGAATCGGGATTTGCAGCAGACAGGAAAATGCTTTGGTGGAATGTGGGACACAGAAGAGGGATGACAGAATAGATAACGCTCCATTCTGCAACTGCGTTTGGCATAATCTCTTCAATATGGGTAGGTAATAGAATAGTGCCCATAGCCGCGAAGACCCACAAATTTTAATAGAAGTAATTGTTATAACATTGTTGATACTGTCAATTAAATTAACATCGTTAAAGATCATTGGAAACATTGCAGAAAAAATTAACAAATAAATATCAGTATATAATACCAAAATAAGGTGGGAAGATGGAAAATAATAATCCAAGAATGTCTTTTGATGAAAGTGCTAGAGAGTACATTCTCAGTCTCTTCAACAAGAAAATAGTTAATGGAAATGTGCTTGAACTAGATTCCAATGAGGAAGTCATGTCCTTTGAAGGCAATCCGCTGACAGTAGAAGATTTTGGTGGAATTAAGAAAGGTTCAGAAATTTTTATTGAGGATAACGTAGTATCACTAATCAAACTCAAAAGTAAAAAGGAATAGTATGTCGTGGTTTGATTCCTTAAAATCTTTTATAGAAAATATTTTTCATATAAGTATAAAAATAAATTCTCCTGAGATTAATATTATTAACACTACAGGTAGAGAAGCCATTAACATAGATCAAAGTGGCAAGAAGATCACCGTTAATGTTAACTCGCTTGAAAAAGAGCAAAAGATTGAATTTGATAGAATCGTCGCAAAGTACTTCCAAGAGGAAGGTGAGATTCTTACAAACCATTTGGAGAACTATTCTAAGCGTTTTGACAACTACGAAAAAAATAATCCAGACAAAGCAATGCTAAGTTTCTTCAAGGATAAAATCCCAAAGGAAGACTTTGAGGCTTTGAAAGTCTCTTTATTCATGCGAGCTCTTTTCAGGGATAATGAAAACATATTTCAGGTTAAAAGAGACGTAATTAAAAAGTTTGGAGATAGGGGTAAGAACATAGCTAATTTATGTTCATCTGAATATTTTGAGAATTTCATAAAACCATTGTATGAAGAGATAGATAAGAGCTCTATGAGAAAAGAAGAAACTAATGAAATATTTAACAACATTTATGAGATGATAATTAAAAATGGACTATTGGCTGTATTTGTAAATTATGGCATGTCAGTAAGAGATATAGATATCGAAGTTAACAGAAAGATTGGGGAATCAAAAAAATACGGTTTCTATCAAATTTCTGAAGTTCTCTATATTCATGCCCTATCAAGAAAAAACGTTGAAACTTTAGATGAATGGATACAGGGACACAATTATGATGTACGTTCTGCCACTAGGGGAAAATGGTTCCTTACGATATCAGTGCCCATAGACAAGAATTAAAATTATTTACGCTAAATCATTATTGAGGGGCTTTGATATAACGGTGAAAAATAATTATTTGGATATTAGGAGATGTCTATAATAGCATTAATGCGAGGTTTATACTCGATTCAATTGTTAAATAGACGCACCAAATTCAGGCAAAGGGGTCTGTGAAAAGGATAACACCGAAATTTAAGTCAAAGTCTAATGGAATGCTCCCTTATTATGATTAGAATGTTCAATGAGATTCCTGAGCAGTGAAATGAATGTAGTTGCCTTTTCCATTTTCTCTTCAATCAAGAATTAAGTCGCACAAACCTAACATCAAATTATATCAATGCTGAATTTATCTGGAAAATTAAACTAACAGCAGAAATGACTGTAAAATAATGCAGAAAAATAAAAATCTGATAACTTCAGGGATTTGATGGTGCAAGAGAGGCTGCTAGCAACGGGAATATCGCTAGAGGTATTATTGCCCAGAAGAAAAGTCCAGGGCACATATACACTTTATTGATTAAAATAGAGTGATTTTTACCAGAAAATGTTCAAATTTTAATACCGATTGAAAATATAGAATCATGATATGGTTCAAAGAGGATGACGTAAAAAAGATCAGGGAGAGGTTTGGCAGGACCCTGAAGGATCCGGTCACAATCAAAATTTTTCTTGACAGTGAACAGTGCAGTACCTGTTCAGATGCTCTTGCCCTGATGGAGGAATTAACATCCATGGACAGCAGGATGAAGATCAATATATTTCACACTGGAGACAGTGAAGCGAAAAAATACAGCATCACAAAGGGCCCCGTCATTATGCTTTTCTCGGATCATTTCAAAGAAGGAAATGTCAGGTATTATGGCATCCCCTCAGGTCATGAATTCCTTGTTTTAATGGATGATCTTGAAGCATTCTCCACAGGCAAGGTAAATCTCAGCCAGACTGTCATTGATAAGATACAGTCAATAAAGACTCCAGCAGAAATCAGGGTATATACAACTCCACATTGCCAGTTCTGCCCTGCGATGGTGAAATCTGCCCACAGGTTCGCTATGATCAACAGCAATATCACAGGAAGCATGGTGGGAGCTATGGATTTCAGCGAAGAAGCAGATGAAGCAGGTGTTATGCAGGTACCACACATAACCTTAAACGGCGAGACCATGCATGTGGGCAGCCTTCCGGAAGAAACCTTCGCGACTTACATCGTAGACTCGCTCTGAGTTAATATTGGATATAACAAAACATCATAATTATTTTTTTTAAATACAAAAGTATCAGCGAAAATCAATAAAAATATAATATAAACCGCACTTCATGATCATGGCGTCAGAAGATATTTTAAGGGAAATGATCCAGAAGCATGGCAATGACGAAGCCGTGAAGAAAGAGATTGCTGGCATGAA
>JAKBGP010000173.1 GCA_021833045.1 Thermoplasmata archaeon | reverse complement strand
AGAACAATTCATGTCTGATTATATCGGAATTTTTTGGCAGATCGGTAACAATTGTTGGTCTCACAAAGTTTCCAGGACCTTCAATAACATTTCCTCCTGATAAAATCTTTCCATCTTTTCTGGCTAGTTCTGAATATTTCTTAAATTTCTCAACTGCCTCTTTATTAATCACAGGACCCATGTATGTCTCAAGCTTCTTTGGGTCTCCAACGATTAGTTTATCAGTTATTTCCTTAATCTTTGTAAGGAATTGATCATAAACTTTCTCTTCTACATAAGCAATTGAACAGGCACTGCATTTCTGCCCAGAATACCCAAAGGCTGCTCTATAAACACCATTTACAGCCTTGTTAATATCTGCCTTAGAAGTAACAGTGATTGTATCCTTTCCGCCCATTTCCGTAATAACCACTTTTGGCCTATCCTTAGTTGCATTCTTAAATATACTTATACCTGCATCGCGGGATCCCGTGAAAAGTATTCCTGATATATCCTTATGAGCTGTTATATACGGTCCAATCTCACTTCCTTTTCCAGAAATAAAAGCAATGTTTTCAGATGGTACACCTGCCTCAATCAGAGTTTTCACGTATAGGTAAGAAGTGAGTGGTATATCACTTGACGGCTTTAGCAGTACAGAATTTCCTGTAATCAATGGTCCAGCAACCATACCGGCAGTTATGGCGTAGAAATTAAATGGTGCTATTACGGCAAAAACACCATATGGTTTCATGTAGGACATACTTTCCTCATTTTCATATCCCTTTCCGGTAAATCTTACAAAACCCTGATTTTCAATAAGGTTCAGTGCGTAATACCTCAGGAAGTCTATCCCCTCATCCACGTCTGCCATTGCCTCTGTTCTGTTCTTCCCATTTTCATAAGCAAGCAGTGCAGAAATCAGGAATTTATCTCTCGACATTAGATCAGCAGCCTTCAGCATTACTCTGGCCCTATTTACATACCCTGACTTGAACCATGACTTCTGTGCCTTTTTAAGCATGGAGATTGCCTCATCAACATACTTCTGTGAACCAGCCTGGAAAATACCTATCTCCTTCCCATCCACTGGGGAGGTATGCTTTATCTTATTACTCTCTTCTACTTCTTTTCCTATAATATTTTTGTATTCTTTTCCAATATATTTCTTTGCTTCCTCGCAGGCTTTATCATACAATTCGTTAAATTCTTTTTCCTTTCCATTTTTTACATATTTAACATATGTAACTTCATTTTCGAATGGCATAATTCTAAATGTTTGGATCATACATAAATATTGCATCATTTTATACAGAACTGAAAAACCAGTGATTTTTTTCTTATTCCAATCTCTATTTTATGATTATTTTTTATTATCTCGGAACAGATGTTAGTCTTGATAGGGACTTATCATTTTTGCAAGAAATTTTATTTCTATTGGAATCGAATACAACATTGCCTGATTTTCTAGAGGAAATTAAAAGTCTAATCAAGAAATACACAATATATGAAATTTCTAGAAAAATTCGATCCAGTATTGCTTACATTCATTCTTGCATCTACATCTGTGGTTCTTTCTATCTTTATACTTTCTCTGGTACTTAATTCTAATATTTTGCTTATTGCTTCAAAGATTGTCTTTATTGTAGTTTTAGTTATATTTTTGATCTCCTCGGTATTATGGATCCTAAAATATATTACCCGCACTGGTTCCTTAAAGAGAGATTTAATATCAAGTACAAATCTCAGTATCTCCGGACTCCTATCAGTAATATTTTATGCATTTGGGTTTTTTTATATAACATTCTTCGGTAAAAGTAACAATATCATGGGGATTTTCTCATTCATCTTCATATTGGCTTTTATCTATTCGCTTATAATAAACGTAGTATTCGATTACAGAGTTTTTAGTGGAAAAATAAGGCAGGGATCTCTCACCTTCGTAAATATAATACCTTCTATTGTAATGGCCGGGGGCATAATTCTATCCTCAGTTCTGGTTCCAGATCTAGAAGGAAGTGAGTTCAGCTATCTCATTATTAACATAGTATATCTCACAATGATGGGTTTTGGCATATCAATAATGCAATTTTTGTTTATATCAACATCTGCCTTTCATTCATACCTTTCAGGAGGTAAACCAAAGAAGGAAATTCCATTCACAATGCTTCCCGTTGGTGGTCTCAGTATGTTTGTACTCAACTTTTTGCTTCTCCCAGATCTTGACTTGAGTCATAGTTTTCAATTTCCCGAGGCAATTTTATTAGAGATCTCAATTATGATTTGGGGCGCAATCCTTCTGTACCTGATCATAGCCTTAAGTTTCCTGGTTTTCACAAAATTTGATAAATATACTTCATCTCTCTTTGCCTATGTCTTTCCAGTGGGAATAGCAGATTTTGCAACTTATCTCCTGTGGAATAGTACCCGAACATATTTTTTTAAATTAGGTACATTGGTTATCTCATTTCTAGTATTCCTGCTGTATTCCTTTGCATTAATAAAGAATTTTAGCTTTAGGATAAAAATTAATTCATTTAAGTAATCCTAACTAATAATATTTTTATATATTTTATAGTCCCATTCCGTCGTCAACTGTCAGTGATTCCCCGTTTATACCAGCTGAAAGAGGGGAAAGTAGGAACGCAGATACATATGCTATCTTCAAAGGGTCCATTACCTTACCATCGTTGAAGCCAAATGGAAATATATTCCCAAAATTATCATCTTTACCAACTGAACCTGGCAGTACTGAGTTAACTCTGATACCATTTTTCCGCAGTCCAGACGCAGTTATTCTTGTCATTTCTTCAATTGCATATTTTGAAATGGTATATCCTGAATGATTCGCTCCAAACAGATGCCTGGATGCGCCAATATTTACCATACTTGAGCCTGGGCCAAGTATGTCCTTTAAAGTGTATATCAAATTATATTGAGTCATAACATTCAACCGGAAGAATTTCATTAAGGTATCTGGTTTCACAACCTTATTATCAGCTGGTTCCCAAGTTCCAACATTGTTAACTGACCCATTTATGGCTCCGCCTTCTTTTACTATCCTCTCCAGGGTTTTTCTTATTTCTGTGACGTCTTCGAGATTGCATTTCTCTATCTTTATGCCCTTATCAACCTTTTCAGAAGGAAAAACTCCACTTCTTGAGACCCCATAAACATTGGCTCCAAATTTTTTTAGTAATCTTGCGGTAGATAGACCCTGACCTGGACCAATTCCTGCTATCACGTACGTCTTTCCATCGAAGAATTCTTCCAGTATTCCCATGAATATCCATATATATTGATCTATTTAAAAATCATCTATCCTCTGTCAAATCCAGCATGAATTTATTAAAATTCAACATGGTAAGAGAACTCATATAGGATCTTTCCACCTTTTTTCTGGTGGATTTTCTTATGACCTTTCTAAAATCAATCTTATCGTAGGCTATCTCTTCCAGAAATAAAAATTGTGCTGGAGCTAATCTTCTCATTCTATATTCGTATGAAAATGGATTATCTGGTGTTTCCTTTTCTCTGGCCCTTTCCATGGCATATCCAATCATAAATCTGATCTGGTTCCACAGGAAGCCATTTGCCACAAATGATATGTATCTAACATTATTTCTCTGAAATTCATTAACCTCTGTTACTGTTCTAACAGTATTTCTTCCATCTAATTTACAAAAATTAGAAAAATTGTGTTCGCCCTCAAATTTTTTGAGGTCGTCGATATTAATAAAAGGGAATATTCCAGTTTCAGGAAGGAGATAGATGTATTTCTTAAAAGTAACCTTACGGACATTGAAATCATCACTCACCATCGTGTATTTATGGAAGTAAATATCTTCCAGACTCGAATTCAATATTCCAATTATATCCTCAACATTTCTGTCAGAATCTATGGTACAAGTATTCATTATTGCTGATACCCCACGATCTGTCCTTGAGCAGCATCTTAGATTCGAGCCAAGTGAATTTTTATTCAATATCTGCAAAATGCTGTCTTCCACACTTCTCTCACCGGTACCTCTCTGAAAACCTGTAAATTTTGTTCCGGCATAGGAAAATCCAAGAAGATATCTCACACTCTGAAATTTTAGGATGTTAATTAACCCTTATGTATCTTCTTTCACTGGAGCAATATTGGGATGGAGCACCAAGCTTTATAAAAATGTTATAATGCAGTTATGTGTGGAATATCGCAGGATCAGGTATAGCAGGGTCATATCTTTATGGTAGGATGAGGAGAGAAGGATATGAAGTAAGAATATTTGATCCAAAGGTTAAGGATTTTTACATACCATGCGGATTTGCAACAAATAAGAATCTCTTAAGGCCCTATCTCAATAATCTGAATATCGAAATGGATCAGGTTTTAGAGGTTGAAAACGTAAACGTGGAAGTAGCAGGTAATAATTTCAATCCCATTCAGGCGGAAAATATTGGTTTATGTACAATCAACAAAATGAAGATGGAACAGTTGATGGGTGGTGGAGAAGTACTGCAATCAGCTTGTCCTTCAAATCCAGATCAGCCGATCATTGATGCCACTGGAATCTCAAGGTTTTATCTTCCCGCAAGCAGAAATGACAAAAAGATGTTTGCCATTGAAAAGGTGAGCGGAAAATCAGAATACAAGGGATTTTATTTCTATTTCTTTCCAGAGGGAAGAGGATATTTCTGGTCCTTTCCACTGAGGGACAGGTATCATATCGGAGCAGGTGGTATAGACTTAGATGAAGTGAAATCTCATATAGAAAAGTATGAAGCTATCCGAACAGTGTCAAGAAGAATAAGAATGAGACCCATAAATGAAAACATAACTTCCGGTAATGTGTTAGGAGTTGGAGAGAGCATCGGATATATATCGCCACTTCTGGGTGAAGGTATAATTCCCGCACTGGAATCTGCAGAAGCACTTTTCCAAAGCATAAAAAAGAGCGATGACATTAAAGAAATATCTATTATTTACAGGGACAGAATAAGCAAGCGAATGAAGGAATTCGAAAAGATCGCAAATTTAGTTGAAAATGTTCAATCAGGAAAG
>JAKBGP010000172.1 GCA_021833045.1 Thermoplasmata archaeon | reverse complement strand
TTCCTGTAATCATAATATGATCCAGACCCTTTCATTTTCAGATTTTCAAGACTATTTCGCATGGAGTCTCTGTTGCAAAATTTTTCATATAGTATTCTGCCCATATTTCTCCCACATAGAAAAATCAATTTTAAAGAACTGTAATTTACGGCTTTTTCAACTACCCTTGAAAACTTCCCCACATCTGAAACTTCAATTTCGACAACAACAGGCCGGTTGTTGTAATAGAATAAAATATCTGGTCTTAGACTGTTAAGTTTTCTTTCTCTTTCTGGAAATATATCTCTACTTTCAAGGAACCGCAGCATAAATGTTGATAAATAAGTATGATCAGGCAGAGTTAAAATCTCTGACATTGGCTCCTCATCTGTATCGTTACCATACAGATCTAAACTTTCCCCTACTCTAGATTCGACTTCAATTTTGTTTACCTTTGTATCAATTAAGTAAGGGATAAAACTATCCACTTCTATTCCACTTTTCGAAAGGAAATTAAAGTGTGTTACATTATGTGGTGTTCCGAGCAGTATAGATTTTAATGCTTCAGTCTTCTTCTTTCTGTTTGTAATAACGTTAGTGATTTCCATAGCGTCCCTTTCAGATACATTGAATGAGTAAATCGAACCACAGTTTGAAAGGAGAGACCCCTTTGTATATCGATCGTACTGATCCAGATACTGAGAAGCTACGGTAAGGTAGGTGTTAAATTTTCTTCCCTCACTTAGAATCTCAGACAGCACGCTAGAATTCAGATTCTGCGCCTCGTCTGCTACAATCATTGTTTGTGGAGTTATTCCTTCTTTAAGGATTTCTGTCCAGATTCTGTTTAGTATTAGTGAAGAAATTATTTTGCCTTGAGTTGTAGAAAATCTTGTCTTTGACACGTCTATTACAACTACTTTATCACCTTCAGTCAGTTCCTTTATAATATCTACGCTTTCATTTCTTGACGAAACCAGTGATTTTATCTTAGGATCACTTAAAATTGGATATAACTTATTTATTGAACTGGAGCTATATTCTATCCATGACTGCCATTTTGATATAAGATTTTCTATCACTTTTCTGCTTTCCTTGGTGCAACTGGCAGAAAGCGATTTCATCATCTCCTTTGAAAGAAGTGTGTCCATGAAGTCACTTAAAGTTGCTTCTGGCTCTCTTAGTAATATTTCCCTCAGTACTGAAGTGAATATGGTTTGTAATCTCGGTCCCCATGTTCCTCCTGAGAGTGAAGATTCCCTGGAGAATATTTCCTGTATAAGGTAGAATGATACAGAAGATTGGGAGGCACCTTTTAATATATTCATTTTCACAACACTTTTACCATCTGGTGAACTCCCAAGATAGATCAGTTTCTTGTTATCTATCATTGTAATAATATGGTCTGAAAGTGAACCGTGAAAGTCTATTACGATCATATTTGAACTCTCTACTTTAAGAATATTCTTGCAAAGATTTAATAGAAGATTGGATTTTCCAGTTCCGGTTCTACCCGTGATTAGTGTGTGGAACATCAGAGATCGGGCATTAATTAAATATGGATAACCTGAAGCTCCATTCCCAATCTCTATACCTTCTCCCTGAATTCTCTTTCCAGAGGAGATACCAATATCATATCTGAAAGGCATTGATCACGGTAAAAATGGGCTGAAATTTAAATTTTCCATATGTGAAAAAAAATTCTGACAGTTCTTTTCAAATTCTTTCATTCTGGGAACTGTAACTGTATAAACGAATTTCTCATCTTCGTTCTGAAAAAGATAAGGTCCTATGTCAGAAATAGCCCCATAGAAAGAATTATCCTTGTTTTTCATTAGTTTAAAAATATTTCCACCTCTTGAAAATCTGTACCTTAAATTTTTAATGCCACTATTCTTCCTGGAAACATCAACCCACATAAATTCGTTCAATCTATTTTTAAAGATTGTGATTTTATGAAGGTGTTGGAATTCTCCAGTGGAATCAGGAAAGTAATTCCATAGTCCCTCTCCCCATATTTTTTTCCAGGAGAGCCTTCCGATTCTCTCGTTTTCAAACCACTGAAAATTTGAATGATAATTACAAAGGAATGAACTGTCTATAAAGTTTATTGCTCCGACTGAATGAGTCCTTATATCTCTAATCACATTCAGAGCTGCATCTTCCATTCCTTCTTCGTACCTGAATTCAAGCATAGTTCCATTAAAGAAAGCAGTTGATGATGATCGGCCTAAATAATCTGGTCCGGAAAAAATTACACTTTTTTCACCGTTTATGTCCATTATTTGTACTGTCTCCTTTCCATAATATTCAACAGAACTCTTCATATGGTTTTTTGGAAACCCATAATAGAACCAGTCCATGAATGATTCCTTGATTGAGATTCTTTCTCTGTCTGATCCAACTTCAATCCTGACTGAAATAGGTTCATTATATGAAAATCTGATAGATGATTTAATTTCTTCATTTTCAGGAATGAATATGGGGAATGGAATTTTAGCCTGAAACAGCTCTTCCTTGCTTTCCTCGAATATCATTTAAATGATAAATATACAAAAATCTTATCCAACAACATTTTCAAGTTTGCCAATTTTTTCTGATTCTATCCTTATCATATCCCCTTTCCCAAGATATGGGTATTTACCTGATGCTGCAACACCAGCTGGTGTACCGCTGAGAATCATGTCTCCAGGTTCCAGTGTTATATTTTTGCTTATATAAGATACCATATCTGCAAATGAGAATATCATGTCTTTTGTGTTACCATCCTGACGAATTTCACCATTCACAAAAGTCTTAATTGAAAATTCTTCTTCTTTTCCTATAAACACAGTTTTGCTTACAGGAAGAAAAGTGTCTGCGGCTTTTCCCATTATCCAGTTCTTTCCTAAATTGGGTGAAAATTGATTTTGATAATCTCTTGCACTTACGTCGTTCACTACCGCAAAACCAACTATGGAATTCTGAGCCTCACTCCTTGAAGCTTTTGACGTCTTTTTTCCTACTATTGCTGCTATTTCTCCCTCATAATCCAGCTGTTTTATACCTTCATGTTTTAATATTTTTCCATTAAATGGTATTAATGAATTGGAGAATTTTGGAAAAAAATATGGAAATTCAGGGCTTTTCTGTTCAGTTTCAGCGGAATGATTTTTGAAATTCAAAGCAGGACAAAGAATTTTGCCAGGATTAACTGGAATGACACTCGTATAACTTTTTGTATCACCCTGCACAAATTCTGCAGAATTTATATTTTCACTTAATTCCTTGTAGAATTTATTTAGATTTGAAATCTTTTTTCCCTTCTTAACAGAGCCATTTTCGTAAGCAATTGGAAAAAGATTACCATTTTCAGAAACTATTTCAATTTGCATAGGCTTTAATTTGAACTTAATATTTACGCATTTCTAATTGTAACATCATATGATAAATGCTTAATTCGTTTTAAACAGACTATGTACATTATCTGTGTGTGTCTTTGTTCGCTATATAATTTCCATATATTGAATAATTAGTGGAAAACCACATAATTGGAAGGCTTATTCCCAATAGCACAAGACCAAATATGAGTTGACTCGTTATGCTGAAAGCTGGCCAAATCTGGCTTGAAGTAATAACAGTATAATAAAGTACTATTACAAAAACTACTGGAAACATCCCAGTTATGTATTCATATATTATGGATCTCCCTATTTTATTAATTGGTGTTAGCATTAATGATAATAGAATACCGGAAAGCACTGAAAACAGGCCCATGATTGAAAAGATTAACCCGTTCTTCACTGCAACATCAAGAACTGCTGGAACATACCATACAACCATGAAAAAGATTGTGAGAAGAGCCAAAACAACATACAACACTTTTGATATACCAATACTAATCCTGATTTCACTAAATAGACGGGTGAATATTAAGGATGAAACCGCAAATAGACCGAGATTAGTTCCAAAATAGAAAAGGAGGTTTCTTTGCAACCCAAAATAGACACCAAAGGTTATCAGTATTGGACTTAGAATCATTATCAGGAGGGCTATGAATAATAAGCCTTTTCTCTTTTTCTTTGAATTCCAAAGTTTGCCAAATATTCCATATCTTTCCCTTTGGACAAAATGAAGATACAGGAATGTTCCTATTGAAAGAATGAGACTTTCTGTTATTATGGGCAGTGATATTATGCCGAGAATTTCAGCACCAATGGCTGGGATTATGGATGTGACGGTTTCACATTGGCACGAAAATACAGAGAAGCTCATGGATGTTAAATTGAGTAAGTTGCTTTTCCCCTGATTTTTGACTTTTGATATTTGAATTATTTTTCTTGCATTTTCAAGAAGCAGGAACCCCAAAATTAGTATTATGATCATATACTGAAAACTGAAGGAAAACACGAAATACCTCATTCCAGCTATCACAACCCCATTGCTGAAGAAAAATGGGACCCCTTTAACATTAATATCATCACCTATGTTAAAAATCAAAACCTGAGATAATCTCTCAAATGAAATCACCCTGAGAAGGGATGAAAGAAGAAGCATTAGAAAACCATAAATTATGTAAACTAAATGATATTTCTTCATTCTGTCATTATCCATAATGTACCTTATGGAAAATATGAGTGCGATTATTTGAAGAGCAAGGGCAGGAAAATAGTTGAAATCCATTAAAATGGTTAAAAATGTGGATAGAATGAAAATACTTATAGGATAAAACTTTAAAATGCTTATTTTTCTATATGAAATATATTCCAATAGTGGCATTAATACTATCAATCCTATGATTGAATAGAATAAGTAATATATCTGTCCGGAGAAAATGGTTATGCCTTCAATTATCTCTATTATAATCGAGAGAAGATAAATGACGCTCAATAACAAAAGATATACTAGTCGATGCACCTGCACTGTATTACTTCGATTAGTTTATCTTTTTCATCTATTTGTTATTTTATGATACTATTCTTAAGTAATATCCAGCCACGGTCATTATAACTCCCAGTATAACCAGAGAAATAAACCAGTTTGATGCTTTTCCTCCAGAACTTTTCCCTAGAAATATCCCCA